>CAJXPH010000230.1 GCA_913057765.1 uncultured Campylobacteraceae bacterium | reverse complement strand
ATAATATATTATTAATTTTATTACTATAAGACTATAATGAATATTAAGCGTATGTTATTACATTATTTATTTATTTAATTTTAATTTTAGAGATATTAACTTTTAAAATATTTTAATTCATGGGGAAAGGAAACATTATAATTATAAAAGCTAATAAAGCCAATCCAACTCTAATATAGGGTTTTAATTTATCATTTACTAAGGCATTTGACAAGATTGCTAAACCAAATGCAATTTTTATAAATGATAAAAATGCTAAAACAAAATGTTCATTAGGATAAATTAAATATTTATTTGCAATAAAAGCAATAGGAACTATATATAAACCTACTCCTAATTTCATTGCTTTTGAGACCACGCCTAACCAATTTGTTTGAGCCATGCCAGAAGCTATAAAGACAGTTCCACAAACAGGTGGTGTGATTGTGGATAATAGTGCAAACCAAAATATAAATAGGTGTGATTGAATTGCAGATAGTCCAAACTCTTGTAAAATAGGTCCAGCAACTGAAACACAGATAATATACGCAGCAGTTGTAGGAACTTCCATTCCTAAAATAAGACAAGCAAGTGCTGTTAATAATAAGGCAATCCATAGATTATCACCAGCTAAAAATAAGATTGCAGATGTAATTTTCACACCAACACCTGTGATATTTAAAACACCAATAATAATACCCGCACAGATAATAACAGAGGCAATAGTTGCAATCTGTTTTGAAGCAGTTATACATGCATCTAAAAATCTAAAAACAAAATCTTTAAAAGATATTTTCCAGTCTCTATCGACTAATAGCAAAGCTATACTTGCAAATATTGCAAGTGCCGCAGAATATTGAGGTGTTTTTCCTATTATTAAAAGTGCATAAAGAAGTATTCCAAAAGGAATAATAAAAAATGGTGCTAGTTTTATAACTATTTTAGTAGTAGGAATTTCATCATCACTCATTGCTACTAAGTTATATTTTTTTGCAAAAACATCAATTCCTATCCATACAGTAAAAAAGAATAAAATTGCAGGAAATATTGCAGCACTCATTATTGTAGAATAATTTACTCTTAATAATTCTGCCATAATAAAAGCCCCTGCTCCCATTAAAGGAGGCATTATTTGTCCACCAGTAGAAGCTACTGCTTCAACAGCAGCAGCTAAACTTGCAGGATACTTTAATCTCTTCATTGTTGGAATTGTAAAAGCTCCAGTAGAAGCTACATTTGCAGAAGCAGAACCAGAAATTGAACCAAAGAATCCAGAAGCTAGAACTGATACTTTTGCAGCTCCTCCTCTTAATCTACCGGCTAGTTTTGTAGACATTGACATAAAAGCATTTCCACCTTCCCCAACACCTACAAACGCTCCAAGTATTACAAATACTGCTACTACATTTACAGATATGCCTGTTAAACTTCCAAATATTCCACCTTCAGCAATAACTAAAGTTCCTAAAAAACTATCTAAGGGTATTTCTTGATGTCCAAAATCTCCAGGAACATAATGTCCCCATAAACCATAGGCTAAGGCAATTGCAGCAGTCATAGGAAGAGCAAGTTTAATTGCACGTCTTGCCATTTCTAAAACTGCTAATATCAATGAAATAGCTACAAAATATTGAAGATTACCCTCTAAGGAACCATATTGATCACCCAAGTCTTCATGATTATCTATAATAAAATAAGCAGAAAAAAGTGCACAGATTAATAATATATATCCAAAGTACTTACTAAAGTTTGAACTATTTTCGTCTTGTGAAAATAAAAATATCCAAGGAAGTACTAAAGCTAAGTGGATTGGTCTACTTACAAGATTTGGCATCAAACCAGTAAATATCAAATAAATATGAAAAAATACAGTAACTATTGCAAGAAAAGCTACAATCAAATATTTTTTTGATTGTAGCTGTGTTTTTATATCTGACATAAATTAACTATTTTAATCTATCTGGTACTATTGCATTTATTTCGTTGTAGTATTTCAATGCACCTTTATGAAGTTTTACATTAAACATACTTAAGTTCTTTGGAGTAATAGCTTTCCACCAAATACTTTGTTTTTCTAAGTTTGGTTTAGATTCCCAAAATGCTTTCGTGAATTTATAAGCAGTTTCTTCACTCATAGAAGTAGTAGTATATACACCAACTGGCAAAGTAGTTGTTGCAATATTTTTTTCAATACCAGCATATGTTCCTGCAGGAATGATTAGTTTATTTCTTTTTGTTTTTGCAATTTGTTCATCAGTCATCGATAAAATATTAATTTTTGCACTAGCCGCTGCTTCAATTACATTTGGAGCAGGATAAGAACCTGCTGTTGCGAAACCATCTATTTGACCATTTTTAAGAGCAGCAACTGCACCTGAAAGTTCAGCACCAACAAGTTTTACTTCACCTTTTAGTCCAAATAGATTTACATATTTTTTAGCTTCTTTCGCTCCAAAACTTCCTTTACCAATAAGTAATGATTTACCTTTTAAATCAGCAAAAGTTTTTATACCAGAATCTTGACTAACAACCATATGCATAGTTAAATATGGGATAGGGAAAAGTGTTCTAATACTACTATAATCTTCAGCTTTATCTTTTTTAAACATAGCCTTTTGTCCAAGAGCAAGTTTTACAAGAACAGGTGGTGTTGTGAAAACATAGTTACCTTTTCTTTTTCTAACTTCTTTAACATTTTGAACAGAACCTTGACTCTCTTCGATGGTGATTTTTAAATCATTATTACTTTTTTTAGCAATATTTTCACCAACTTGAACCGCCATTTGATAGTATGAAGATGATGATTTTGCAGATTTATAAGTGATTCTTTCACTCGCATTTACATTTAGTGCTAATACACCAACTGCACCTATTAATAGAATATTACCTAGTTTCATTTCTCTCTCCTAAAATAATGTTTTTAAATTATAACGAGAAAAAATTTATCTACAATAAAAAAATTTAACTCTTTGCAAAATTAATTAATCTATCACCTTCAAGTCTATATCCAATCCATTCATCTTGTGAAACTGCACCAATACTTTCATAGAAGTCTCGTGATGGAGTATTCCAATCTAAACAAGACCATTCAAATCTCCCACAATTTTCAGATAATGCTTTATTTGCAAGATGTTTAAGCATTGCTTTTCCAGCTCCTTGTCCTCTTTTAGATTCTGTGACATATAAGTCTTCAAGATAGATACCATTTTTTCCAAGCCAAGTTGAATAGTTGTAAAAATAAATTGCATGACCAATAGCTCTTCCCTCGTCTTCACAAATCATAGCTTTTACCGTAGAGTTTTCTCCAAAAATCATTTCACGAGTTTCTTCGAGGTTTGTTTTAACTGCATCTGGTTCTTTTTCATAAATAGCTAGTTCAATTATAAAATCTAAAATTGTTTGAGTATCTGATGCTATTGCATCTCTTATTGTTATTGACATATTTTTTCCTAAATTTAAATTCTGGTTATTAGTGTGTTATAGTAATTTAATTTTTTTAAATTCAGTTTAAACTTTACAGACTTCATATTAATAATATCAAATATAGGTCTTGCCCTTTTTTGTTCTTTATTTAATAAAAAAGATAATTAAGATATGATACTTTTAATTCCTATATGGAGTAAATATATTCTAAGGCTATAATATGAAAAAAGTTTTAATTTCTTTAATGATAATGAGTAGTTTCTTATTTGCAGCACCTGTTAATCAATGTAAAGAAACAAAGTTAACAGAAACAACAAGTATTCTTTCTTGCCCAAGTGGTGATTATGAAGCAACATTTGTATTAAGGTCAAAAAAAAGAAATATGAGTGAAGAACCTAAATTAAAGTTACTTGGTAAAAGAGAACCTAATATTATAAATAACTATAATCGAAATTAAGTTTTAATTACTTTACTATAAAACTCCACACGAAAAAGCAGAGAACCTAAGAATAAATAAGGAGGTTCTCTCCCTTCTGTACATCTATGAATGTTGAAAAAAGTAATGACTTAATCCCTCTCATATAATAATAAGAAAACTATTCCTCTATACATTCTACTAACTCAGGTCTCTCTATAGAACCCCATTTGCACATCTCATCTAAAATAGGGATAAGAGACTTTCCTTTTTTTGTCAAACTGTATTCAACTTTTGGCGGTATGGAAGGATATTCTTTTCTATTTATTAACTTATTTGATTCTAGTTCTTTTAGTTGGGAACTTAGCATTTTATATGTAATTGAAACTATTTTTCTTTGTAATTCGTTGTATCTTATGACTTTATATTCATCTAATAAATATAAAATTACCATTTTCCATTTTCCAGAAATCAAAGATAGAGTATAGCCAAATGGCGTGTCTATTAGGGGTTTGAAGTCAGATTTTCTCACTTAGCACTTTCCTTTTGTATAGTATACTACAAAAATGTACATACTTACATTTTATCTCATTTTACAATACAATTCTATCAACTTATATTAAAAGGTTAAAAAATGAAAAAAGTATTAGTAAATGTGATACATCCAAATATCGAGCAATCAATTGTAAATAAAAGATTATTAAATGGAATCAAAGATATCTGTCTCTTATACACATCTCCGAGCCCACGAGACCAGAGAGGA
>CAJXPH010000229.1 GCA_913057765.1 uncultured Campylobacteraceae bacterium | reverse complement strand
ACTATCCTCTTCGTCGGCAGCGTCAGATGTGTATAAGAGACAGCTTCTAATTTTACAGTTGTATCAACTTCATAATTTTCTATTATAAAAGATTCATCACTTTTATAACCAAAAAGTTCTAATGTCTTTTTATCTCCTGCTTTTAATAATGTTCTTGAAGCATGCTTACAAATCCAATCTAAGTTTTTTGATATACCTAAATTATTTTCTACAAATTTAATTACAATATCTGGATTATCTTTTGAGATATCATTAAGATTATTTGCAACAGATTTTCTAACATACACACTTTCATCATTTTTTAAAATTTCTAATACTTCTAAAACTAATTTTGGATTCTTTTTAAAAGAAGGAAGGGCAATTGCCCAAGGAAGTCTAGGACGACAGCCTTCACTTGCCAATCTTCGTATATGTTCATTATCATTTTTAGCCCATTTTAAAAAACTTTTCATTGTTTCTTTTTCATACTTTACTATAAAGTGTCGGATAGCAAATTCTGAGCTGGATTCAATTGTAAAATATTCTAATGAATCAAGCGAAGTCTCTAAATCCTCTAAACCATATACCTCAACGTAATCAGGCAATATCATAGATTGTAATCCCATAGATTCTTCTGTATTAAAATGAGTTTTTACTTTTTTGAGTATTTCAATTGTTTGTTTATAATCAGATTCTAAAAAAGGATGAATAGAAGAAGAAATAAGCCGCATTCTATCTTTTAGTTCAAGTTTTTCAAGTTTTGATAAAACATGAGTTACATACCCATCTTCTTTAAAACTATTTTCATATTTTTTAATATTTTTTGCTAAATCTTTTACCAGTTTTTCATTAAATAAATTTTTGAATGGTTCCATTAAATTAAATCCCTTTTAATTATATAATTGAATTTTAGTATAAAAAAGTAATTTTAGTAAAAAATATTTCAGATTGTAAGTTTTTCTAAGATAAAGCCTAAAGGCTCTATCTCAAAATTTTAAATTATGCGAATGCAGGTTCTAAGAATGGGATAATTTGTTTTTTTCTAGATAAACAACCATCTAACCAAACTTTTCCATCTATTAATTCAATATCAAAAGCTGTTTCGAAAACTGCATTATCAACAGTAGCTACAATAACTTCTGAACCTTCTTTCATGATATCTGTTAAAAGTAAACATGCCGTATGAAGATTTTTTTCAGCTCTAAAGTCTTCTAAGTCAGCTTCTAAATCATCTTTAATACTATCAAAAATTGCTAAATCAACAACTTCAAGTTGTCCAATTCCAACTGCATTTCCATGCATATCAAAAGGCTTATAATCTCTTAAGATTAAATCTCTAGCACTTACACCATCAACTTGTGATTTTACTTTAAACATTTCCATACCTAAAGTACCAAAATCTTCAATGCCACAAATTTCTGCTAATTCTCTAACTACTTTAATATCAATATCAGTACAAGTTGGAGACTTAAAGATTACTGTATCAGAAAGAATTGCACACATCATGATTCCTGCGATATCTTTTGGAATCTCAACACCATGATAATCATACATCTCTTTTACAATTGTATTAGTACAACCAACAGGTCTAATCCAACACTCTAGAGGAGCTGAAGTTGTAATATCACCTAATTTATGATGATCAACGATACCAACAACAATAGCTTCATCAATATCAGCAGGAGCTTGTCCTTTGTCAGAATAATCAGTAATAAATAGTTCTTCACCAGCGAATTGATGTTTTAATTCTGGTGCTTCAAAACCAAATTTCTCTAAGATAAATTTAGTTTCAGGATTCGGTTCACCTTGTCTAGCAGGAATTGCTTCACGTCCTATTTTATTTAAAAGGTAAGCTAAAGAAATTGCTGAACAGATAGAATCTGAATCAGGAGTTGTATGTCCACATGTATAAATTGCCATTTATAATTTCCTATATATAATTTTCCGTGATTTTACCTAAACTTATGTTATGTTACTTTTAAAGAGCAAATTTAGTATAATTCTCTTAAGCTTTATTCTTAAAGCACTTTAGGATTTTGATTCTTTTAAGTAGAATTTATTTCCACTGATAAAAAGAAGACATAAAATAGAAGGTCCCTTTAAAATGGGAACCATTTAAAAGGAAACTACATGATTAGTAAAGATTTACAAAAAGCATTAATAGAACAATTAAATAAAGAATACCACTCAGCATACTTATATTTAGGTATGAGTGCTTACTGTTCAAAAGAAGGATTTAACGGTGCTGCAAATTGGTTTTTAATCCAATATCAAGAAGAAGTTGCTCATGGAATGAAGATGTTCAAATATCTTGAAGACCAAGATGTTGCAATCAAACTTCCAGCAATTGAAGAGGTAAAAGTTGAATATAAATCACTTTTAGATGTATTTAAAAAATCACTTGCACATGAACAATATATGTCGAAAAATTTAAACAATTTATCAGATATTGCCATGAAGGAAAAAGATCATGCAACATATAGTCTACTGCAGTGGTATGTAACAGAACAAGTAGAAGAAGAATCAACTGTTGGTGAAATTATTGATCATATAAAATTAGTTGGAGAAAATGGTTATGGTCTTTATACAATTGATAAAGAACTAGCTTCTAGAAGTTTTTTAGATCCAACTGCATAAATTATAAATAAGAGCCTAGGCTCTTATTTATTCTTGTATAAGAAACTTTCCTACACTTTTATCTTTTACTAATTTTGATGCATCTACAACTACACCATGCATAGCTAAATAAATCCCATTTTCAATACTTGCACTTAAAAAACCTAAAGCTTGAGAGAAATTCATTGTCGCTTCAACTTCATCAATACTCATAGGAACCATTGCTGCAGTGAATACTATTTTTTTACTTGAAACCTGTTCTCTTAAAAATGCAGATGTTAGATCAACAGTATCTGTTCCGTGAATAATTATAATTTTTTCATTAGCTGTGTCATTTACGGCATCAGTAATAATTTGTCTATCATTATCATCCATATCTAAACTATCTTTTGAAACTATATTTCTAATCTCAAAATCTACATTATGACAAGAAGCAATTATTTTATCAAGAGCTATATTATCAGTAGGTACTTCTAATGCTCCTTTTATAGGATTATATCTTTTATTAAAAGTTCCACCTGTATTTATAATCGTAATTTTCATAAATCTACCTTTGATAATTTGTTACCATATTTTTTGGATGAAGAAGCTCATCAAGTTCTTCTTTTGTGAATAATTCTTGTTCTAAAACTATATCATATACTCTTCTATTTGTTGCTAATGCTTCTTTAGCAATAGCAGAACTTTTTTCGTATCCTAATATTGGATTTAAAGAAGTTACAATAGTAACTGAGTTTAAAATATTCTCCATACATACATCTTCATTTGCAGTAATCCCTTTTATACATTTTTCACCTAATGTATAAAAAGATCTTCTCATCATATTAATTGATGTAAATAATTTATAAGCAACTAAAGGTTCAAATACATTTAATTGTAACTGACCACCTTCACAAGCCATAGAAATTGAAACATCTGCACCAATAACTTCGAAAGCTACTTGATTTACAACTTCAGGGATAACTGGGTTTACTTTACCTGGCATAATTGAACTTCCAGGTTGTACTTTAGGAAGATTGATTTCATTAAATCCAGCTCTTGGGCCTGAACTTAATAATCTTAAATCATTACAAATTTTAGAAATTTTAATTGCAACTCTTTTTAAAATCCCAGAGATATGAACAAATGCTCCCGTATCTTGAGTAGCTTCAATTAAATCTCCTGCACTAATATAATCAACACCAGTAACTTCTCTTAAATTACTAATAACTTTTCTTTGATAAGCTGCTTTTGTATTAATACCAGTACCAATTGCCGTTGCACCAAGATTTACTTCTTTTAAAAGTGCCTGAGCATCTCTTAATCTAAAAATATCTTCATCAATCATTACTGCATATGTTTTAAATTCTTGACCTAAAGTCATAGGAACAGCATCTTGAAGTTGAGTTCTTCCCATTTTTAAAACATCTTTAAATTCATCCGCTTTTTCATCAAAAGCATCTCTTAAATATCGTAAAGAATCTTTTAATCTATAAATAAGTTCATAAAGTGTTAATTTGATTGCTGTTGGATATACATCATTTGTAGATTGAGACATATTTATATGATTATTTGGATGTATAATATCATATGAACTTCTTGGTTTTCCTAATATTTCTAATGCTCTATTTGCAATAACTTCATTTGCATTCATATTAGTCGAAGTTCCAGCTCCACCTTGAATTGGGTCAACAATAAATTGGTCATGGAATTTACCATCGATAATCTCATTACAAGCTTGTATTATTGCATCTCTTTGAATATCACTTAAATCACCTAATTCATAATTAGTTAAAGCACAAGATTTTTTAACCTTTGCTAATGACTTAATAAAGTTTGGAAATAATGATAAACTTGTATGAGTAATATCGAAGTTTTCACTAGCTCTTAAAGTTTGAATACCATAATAACAATCTTTCCCTATCTTTTTTTCACCTAAAAAATCTTTTTCAATTCTAAAGTTTTCTTCCATTAATTTCCCCTAGTTTTTAAACCTAAAAATTATACATAAATTACATTAAAGCTGTCTCTTATACACATCTGACGCTGCCGACGAAGAGGATAGTGTAG
>CAJXPH010000228.1 GCA_913057765.1 uncultured Campylobacteraceae bacterium | reverse complement strand
TCTACACTATCCTCTTCGTCGGCAGCGTCAGATGTGTATAAGAGACAGTCTTTATACTAAATACATATCCTTTAGTTTTATGTACGAACATATCTTTTATATCTGTTTCTAATGTTGGTTTTAAACTAAGTCCTGTTAATTCATCATGGGATAGTTTTTTCGATAATGCTTCTAAATTATTGTTTAGTTTATTAATAATTGCTTCTATTTTTCTAGACATGTCATTCATAGCTATTGCAACATTTTTTATTTCTGTAGTCCAAGGTAACTCTTCAATTACTCCAAACTTTCCTCTTGCAATATCTTTTGCGAGTTTCTCAATCTTTTTTAGAGGTCTTAGTAAATACTGAACAAAAATCAATAGAATAATCATAGAGATAATAAACGCAATTACAGCATATATAATTGAACCTCTCGCTTGTTCATATAGTTTAGCATATGCTTCACCAGGGTTTGGACTTATGTAAATTATTGCTGTTGTATTCCAACCATTTGATATTTCACTATATTTTTCTTCAAGATTAATTGGAATTAAATCGATAAACCATTTTGGAACATATTCAAATTTTACATCTCTATGTTCTTGTACTAATATTTTGTTAATTGTTAAATTTGCAAAAGTATCTATGTGATTTTTGTCATTATTAGCCGTAAAGTTAAAAGTTATATTACCGCCTTTTTCATACATCTCACTTGGGACATATCTATATATTATGTCTTCTTCTTCAGTTTCAAATCCTAAATCAGCTTCATCATTTTCTAACTTTAAGAGTTGTGCATTCATATTTGCATCAGATTGAACTTTTTCAATATGCCCATATTTAGGCTCTACTGAAATTTGACTAATAATCCAATTTGAATCATCAAGTTCAGTACTTGCTCCAATTAACTCTTTTTGACTAATTGTAAAGTCTGCATCTTCTAATCTAACGTCTTTATAGAAACCACTATTTGAAATTGCCCGTATTATTGATTCAATTTCTGGATCTTGTTTATCTTTTATAAGAGGTTTTAAACTCATACCTAGTGATGTTGCTGTATCTTGAGCTTTCGTTGATGATTCAATTTCTAAATATTCTTTAGTATTTTTTACACTTATAATAAAGTTTCCACTAAAGATTATGAAAAATATAATAGCAATGATTAAATACAGTTGTTTTGATAAAGACATATTATTCCCCTTTTAAATTCTATTCATTAAAGATTTCCAGTTTCGTAAGTTATTCTTACCTACTCTTAAAGATGTTCTACCTTTATTTTTAGCTTGCCATAACCCACCCGCGTTAAAACTATATACAGGTCTTAAATCTTTTCTTTTATTAGCTAGTTTTAATTTTTTATTAATGTTATCTAGTACAATTGGAGTAGCTCCTGGTTTGTGATAATAAGTTAATACCATGTGAGCTTCTTCATATTTTGTTCGTTTTCTTAATAGTTTTACGTAGGTGATTCTAAGCTTTTTCTCTGGAACCCCTAATTTTCTAAGACTAAAGTATTTGGCAATTGCATAATCTTCACAGTCTCCTGCCCCTGTACCTAAAAATTCAAAAGGTGCAGCCCAGTAATCTTTTTTGCCCCAGTGTGCTTTGTCTCTTCGATATTTTATTTTATTCCAAAAGTCATTTACTGCTTTTAATTTATGTAGAGTATTTTTCCCTTTAGCACTTTGTAGAGTTTTATCCCAAATGAGAACTCTTTTTTTAGCCTTTTCACCATATTTAGAGTTTATAGAATTTAATTTTTTTTGTGAGAGGTTATATAAATTTTGTGCAGGGATAAGAGTATAAATAAGAGACGATATGAAAAAAGAAATTATTAATACCTTTTTCACAAAGTCTCCTTGTTTTTTTGTAATATGTTATTTTAAAACATTTAAAATAGTATCTTCCTGAATCTTATCACTATCATACTTTACAATTATGATATTTTCTGTGTCATTTATATACCATTCATCTATTTCTTTAATTGTATCTAAGTTGTGTGTATTTTTCATGTACTCATCATTTAATGGAATATAAGATAATTTTTTCTTAGCAGGGTTTGGCATACTTAAGATTAAACCAATCCATAAAACACAAATTACTGCAATTACCATTACGAGAGTTACTAAAGATACTTCTTCAAAGAAAATACCACCTAGTACTCCTCCAATGAATGTCCCTAAATAACCAAATGAGTTAAATATTCCTAATACTAAACCTCTTTGATGAACTTTTGCAAATTTTGATGCAAGTGATTGCATAATTGGTTCATGCATATTAAATCCAATAAAGAATATAACTACACCAATCACGAAGAATGTTGAACTAGTACTTGTTCCAATAATTAAATAAGAAACTGCGAACAATACAATTCCAATTGCTAAAATTTCTTTGAATTTACCTTTCTTTTCTGCAATAATTGCAGCGGGTGCCATAGCTATAAATCCAAAAATCATTGCTGGTAAATATACTTGCCAAAGGTCACTTAGTTCCCATTGGAAATTTTTGATTAAAATCATTGGAATAATCATAAAAGCAAAAGTCATTAAACCTTTTTGTAAAAAGTTTGTGATATTCATTTTTAATAAATTAGCATTTCCTAAGATTTGACCTAATTTGGCTTTTCCATTATATGTATGTCTAATTTTAGGAGGATTTGGAACAGCTTTAATTAAAACTACAATAGAAGCTAAAGCTAATACTGCTGTTAAATAAAATAGCGTGTCAACACCAGCATATGAACCTAAAGTTGGTCCAATTATCATAGATGCTGCAAAAGATACTCCAATTGCCATACCCATTGTTGCCATTGCTTTTGGTCTTTGTTCCTCTTTTACAAGGTCACTAATCATTGCAGTTACAACTGCACCAATAGCACCAGCACCTTGAAGAAATCGTCCAACCATTAACATTAAAATATCATCTGAAACAGCACAAAAAATAGAACCTATTGCAAAAAGTAATAGGCCCATAATTATGGTACCTTTACGTCCAAGTTTATCACTAATGATACCAAAAGGCACTTGAAATATCATTTGAGTTAATGCATATCCACCAATTACAATTCCAACAAGTGTTGTTGTTGCTCCATGTAAATTTATTGCATAAACAGATAAAACCGGAAGAACTAAAAAAAGACCGAAGAATCGTAGTGCGATAATTGCACTAAGAGGTAAAATAGATTTAATCATATATAATCCCATAATCGTTAAAATAAAGCAAGATTATATATTAATAAGATTAATTGTATGTTAAAGGAAATTGTTGTGAAAATAGTTTTAGCCTCAGGAAATAAAGGTAAAATTACAGAATTTAGGAAAATGATGCCAAATGACGAAGTCATAGCTTTTAAAGAGTTAATTGGCGAGTATGAAGTGGCAGAAGATAGAGATACTTTTCAAGGTAATGCTGTAAAAAAAGCAGAAGAAATTTATGAAAAGATTCAAGTTCTAAATTTAGATGAAGACATTTTAGTAATTTCAGACGATAGTGGAATTTCAGTTCCAAAAATTAATAATGAACCTGGAATTTATTCTGCAAGATATGCAGGTGAAAATGCCAGTGATAAAGATAATAATTCAAAATTAATTAGAAAGTTAAAAGAAATCAACTTAAAAAATACACCTGCATATTATACAGCTTGTATAGCTATTGTATACAAAAATCAAACATATACTGTTCATGGTTGGATGCATGGGAATGTAATTGATAAGCAAGTTGGGGATGGAGGATTTGGATATGATCCGATGTTTATTCCTAAAGGTTTTGATAAAACTTTAGGGGAATTACCTCATGAAGTAAAAAAAGAGTTTTCACATAGAAGTAAAGCCCTAAAATTAGCTAAAAAAGTATTAGAAGTTATTTTATAGGAATATCAATAATTAACTTTTTATGAATTGAAATATTATGAAGTTTTGATTTTACATATAGATCAACTTCATAGTTCTTAACTTCTTTTATAATATCTGCAAAAATCCCAAAGTGATTATCTTCTATTTCAATTTTGTCTATAGTTTTAAAATCTTTTAAAGAATAAATATATTCTTCTAAAAATTTTAAATGATTTTTTGCTTGTATATAAGTATATTGTTTTTGTATGTTACTTGAGCTCATGCTTTTTGTTTCAAATATATTTATAATTAAAATTGAAAATATGAGTATTAATACTAGAGTTGAAAAGAGAGTAAAAGATTTTTTTCTCATAACTTAAATTTCCATGTTTGAGATATTTTATCTTCTACAGTGATATTTATTTCAAGGTCATTAGTTGATTTTTTTTTAGTAAAAGCTGTAACATTTTTTAATAAGATACTATTTTTTAGAAATAAAGTTGAGTCCTTATATTTAAGTGATGAACTGATTGTAGATAAATTCTTTTCTATGATAATCTTTGTGGAATTTAAATCAATTTTTAATATTGCAATTTGTTGGTTATCTGATTGTGTTTGATATAACTCTTTTGTAAAAATAAAAGTATAAGTAATGATAATAGAACTAATGAAAAGTACTATTATTAACTCTAACAATGAAAAAGCTTTTTTATAATTTGTATTTGACAAGTTTGATTTTTCCATCTTCATATTTATGTACTTTTACTGAGATGATTTCTTCTTCTGTACCTGTCTCTTATACACATCTCCGAGCCCACGAGACCAGAGAGGATC
>CAJXPH010000227.1 GCA_913057765.1 uncultured Campylobacteraceae bacterium | reverse complement strand
GAGATCCTCTCTGGTCTCGTGGGCTCGGAGATGTGTATAAGAGACAGATTAAATTCAACACTAAAATCACTTCCTGAAATTACAGTACAAAAACTAAAAGCAGGAAGACATCACAGTATAAATACTCAAGTTGTTGATGACCTCATTAATATTGCAGGGGTAGAAGATGCAATACCTAGAGTTTGGGGATATTATTATTTCGTAAATGCAGGAGTAAACTTCTCTATTGTAGGAATTGATGAGTTTGAAAACCAATATAAAGACTCTCTAAACAAAATCATAAAAGAAAATGATTTTTCAAAAGCAGAAGAGAACTCCTCTATGATTGTTGGTATGGGGGTAAAAAAAATACTTGATGAAAACTATTACAAAGAATACTTTAATTTTATACGTCCCGATGGAAGTATAAAACAAGTAAATATTGGGGGAGTATTTAAAAGTAATTTACAACTTGAATCAAATGATATTATCCTTCTTCCAAAAGAAATTGCCTTAGATATTTTTGATATGGAAGATGATATGGCTACTGATATCATTGTAAAAGTTTCAAATCCAGAAGAGATATTTACAATTGCCTCAAAAATCAAACTTATGTATCCTGATACTAGAGTTATCACAAATAAAGAATTAGAAATTAGCTATCAGAATATATTTGATTATAAAGGTGGAATATTTTTAGCCCTTTTCATTGTCTCAATTTTTACATTTTTCATAATCATTTATGACAAAGTAAGTGGCCTTAGTTCAGAAGAAAAAAAAGAAATCGGTATTTTAAAAGCCATTGGATGGAAAGTTGATGATGTTTTAAAAGAGAAGTTTTACGAAAGTTTTATTATCTCTTTTATAGCCTATACCTTTGGAATACTAATCTCTTTTACATTTGTATATATTTTCCAAGCTCCACTTTTAAGAAATATATTTACGGGATATTCTCAACTAAGAACTTCTTTTGAGCTTCCTTTTGTATTTGATTTTAATACTCTATTTTTAGTATTTTTCCTAAGTGTACCTATTTATATTGCAGCAACTATTATTCCATCATGGAAAAGTGCAACTATTGAAACAGATAAAGTGATAAGATAATGATTGAATTAAAAAACCTAACAAAAGTTTTTGAAGTAAACAAAAACAATAAAACAACAGCACTAAAAGATTTAAATCTAAATATCAACGAAGGTGAACTTATTGTTATAAAAGGTGCAAGTGGTAGTGGAAAAAGCACCGTATTATCTCTTATTGCAGGTTTATCAAAACCAACAAATGGCGAAGTTATAGTTGATAAAAGAAGAGTTTCTAAACTCCCTGATAATTTTGCATCTCTATATAGACGAGAACATATAGGATTTATCTTCCAAAAATATAACTTGATTTCAACATTAAGTGTAAAAGAAAATATTTTACTTCCTTTAATTCCTCAGAATCCAAATGAAAAAGAAGCAGAAAAACTTTTAGAAAAAGTTATGAAGAAATTTAAAATAGACCATAAAAAAGACAATATAGTTAAAAACCTTTCAGGTGGAGAGCAACAAAGAGTTGCAATTGCAAGAAGTCAAATTAATAATCCAAAAATTGTAATAGCTGATGAACCAACTGCAAATCTAGATAAAGACTTATCTTTACATTTTATAGAAATTTTACGGGAATTAAAATCAACAAATAAAACAATTATTGTAGCAACTCACGATCCACTTTTTTTTGAACTTGATTTTGTCGATAGGGTAATTGAACTTTCAAATGGAGAACTAGTTAAGTGATTTTATCTCCTGAGGTTCTGACAATAATCATACTAAATATCATATTTCTGGTATTTGGGACTATCGCATTTATATTAAGCATTAAAATATTTTTCAATTGGAATATTGAATCAACTTCCCAAAAACAATATACTTTAGAAAAACAAAGTTTTTTAACAGCAACTATTATTAAATATATACTTTCAATAAAAATACTTTTATTTATATTTTTTATTTTTACTCTTGATAAAATCTCTAATGTATTAACAGGTGCGATGTGTGCTGCAGGAGTTGTAGATGCAACATCTTATGGAATTTATTTACTACTTTTTAAACTAATAAACATTTATCTTTTTGGTTTCTGGTTAGTAATCCATAAATTTGACATAAAAACTGAAAACTTAAAATTTACAAAACTAAAATTTGGATTCTTCTTATTCATTTATATTCTATTTGTTTCTGAAATAGCTTTAGAAATAACAATGTTTAGTTCAATAGATGTTGATAAATTAGTAAGTTGTTGTGGGACTTTATATTCAAATAGTCAAACATCATATCTTTCATCAATTTTTATGATTAATAATGCTTACCTTCTTATTGCATTTTATACAAGCTTATTTCTACTAATTATCTTTTATTTAATAAAAAATGACTATTTATACATCATTCTTAACTTAATTTTTCTAATATTATCAATTATTACTCTAATCACTTTTTTTGGAACGTATATTTATGAACTTCCGACCCATCATTGCCCATTTTGTATGCTTCAGAATGAATATTCATATGTAGGATATATTTTATATCTATCTCTTTTCCTTGGAACTTTCTATGGATTTAACATAGTAATTACAAATATCTTGACAAAGGACAATGAAAATTCAGGTTATTACTATAAAATGTCACTCGCGTTTATACTATTGTACACTATTTTAGTAAGTTACTACCCTATATCGTACTATATAAAAAATGGCGTATTTTTATAAACTATTCATTGTATAAAAGGAAGGTTATGAAGAACCTGTCGTTAATAGCATACTTAGATTTAAAAGAATCACTTAGAGCAAAATGGTTTCTTGTTTATTCGTTAGTTTTTGGTGGAATGATTGCATTATTTTTTATTGCAGGAGTTACACAATCACAAGTTATGGGATTTAGTGGATTAAGTAGATTATTACTTATGTATATTCAAGTTACAATTGTAATCTTACCAATTTTTATACTTATTACAACTGTTCGTTCAATTTCAGGAGATAGAGATACTCATATTTTAGAGTACATGTTATCTTTCCCCATATCTTTAAAACAATATTACTGGGGTAAAATCCTAGGAAGATTTATTACTGTATTTTTACCTGTATTTTTTGCTATGGTTATTGCAATAGTTTATGGAGCTGCAATTGGAGCAACAATTCCTTGGGATATATTCTTTTTATACACAGGATTACTATTTTCACTTTCATCAGCATTTTTAGGAATTGCATTTTTTATATCGTCATTTGTAAAAACAAGTGAAGTCGCACTTGGTATTTCATTTTTTATCTGGATTTTTCTTTTAGCATTTATAGATATTGCACTTATTTCACTTATGATGCAAAATAGATTTAGTGAAGGTTTTATTATATCTATTGCACTTTTAAATCCAATGGAAATATTTAGAGTTGCAGCTATTTCATTATTTGATCCAGAACTTACAGTAATGGGACCAGTTGCATATTATATTTTAGATACTTTAAAACAGACAACATTTGTACTGTTTTCAATTTTATACCCACTTGTTTTAGGGTTAGTTTTTGCATTCTTAGGTTATGCAATTTTCTCTAAAAAAGATTTAGTTTAAAAGGAATTTATATGAAGAAATTTTCGTTATTAGTTTTAACATCTTGTTTACTTTCAACTCTTGCATTAGGTGCAAGTGAAAGTTATACAATGAACTTTGATAAAGAGACAAGAGGCTTAGTTAGAAAAATGCAAATTTATAAAAGCCCAATGTGGGTTTCAAAAGTTGTAACAAAAGATTCAAAAGAATTTTTCTTTACAAGTCCAAAATCTGTGTTAGAGTTTTATTATACACCAAAAAAGTGGCCAGAAGCAGAAGTAAATGGGCCAGAAGATATAAAAGATATTATAGTTACAGATTATAAAACTGGTGATCCAATTGATGCGAAATATGCATTTTATGTTTACGGAAGTAATAAAATATCTTTTGCAGGAGATGATCTACCTGCATTTAAAAGTATTGATGATGCAAAAAACTTCATGAAAAACAATAATGGTAGAAGAGTTTTAAGTTTTACCGAAGTATCAAGTGGTCTCATAGCACTACTAAATGGCGATATCTAATCGCCATTTTATAAACAGGGTACTAAGTAAGAGGTATGATTATAGAAAATTCAGCACCTTTGTATTCTTTTCCTTTATACTCAAAAGTTTTATTCTCTACATTTATAAAACCTTCTAAGTGTTTTTGAATAATTTGGTAAGTCATATATAATCCTATCCCTGTACCTTGGGATTGATGTTTTGTTGTAAAATAAGCTTCAAATACTTTTTCGATATTTTCTTTAGGAATTCCTCCAGCATTATCTTTTATTGTAATTATCATATTCCCTTCTTTTTCAAATTCAGAACAATTTGGAGTTTCACAATCTTTTATTTTACAGCTTGGCTCTCTTTTTATCTTAAATAAAATGATTTTTTCATTTTGTTCGTTTCTATCAAAGGCATCAATGGCATTATTCAAAATATTAATTATTGCTTGTATAAGCTCATTTTCATAGGTGATTACTTTAATGTCTTCGATATTTTGAATAAGTTGAATATTTTTATTTGAAAACCTTGATGAAGTTAACTGAATAGTTTTTTCATACAATTCTTTTGTAGTGAATTCTATTGCAATTTTATTAGGACTGTCTCTTATACACATCTGACGCTGCCGACGAA
>CAJXPH010000226.1 GCA_913057765.1 uncultured Campylobacteraceae bacterium | reverse complement strand
AGCGTCAGATGTGTATAAGAGACAGGTGTTAAAGGGTCAATATGTGCATGAATTTTTAAAGTTTCATTTTCATTTAAAATTTCGCTTGTTCTTTCTTTTATTTGATTTTCAATATATGATTTTTTATAAGTTTTAAAAAAAGTAAAAACAACTGCAATTACAATAAAAAAAACTGCTAAAGAAGTGATTTTTATAATAAAAAAGTTACTATCAATCTGACCATCTTCATTATAGAAATGTTCAATATAAGTAGTAATAGAGATATAAAGAATCAAACAAATAGAAAGTAAGGTCGTAAAGTTACAAAAATTGATACTTTTTGTTTTCATAAATCAGCCTGTAAATTATTTAAAATATTCTACACTCTTTTATGTTAGTTTTTAATTTGATTCTATCTCTACAAAGATAAAGCATAAGAAACTTATGTGATTTTTATCATAAAATCACACAAGTTTTAGATAATCGATTTATTTTTTTGTTGAAGTAATTCCCGGAGCATCTGCTGTTCCAACATAATCTTCATAATTGTTATTCGAAGATTGCAAATAAGCAAATACTCCACCAACAACAAGACAAAAAATTACTACTAATTTTACAGTATTTCTTTTTTCTTTTGGTTCTTTATCATTGTAGTCATCAATTTTATCTAAAGATAACTCATCATCCATATTACTTTTCATGAAAAATCCTTTATTTTTTTGTGACTATAACAAATCTGAATTTAATATAATAGTCATAAGTTTATACCTTAATATCTTTTAATATTTAGTTAAACTTACGAACTATTTTTATAAGCTTAACTTATAATAGTGAAACCATTAATTGATTTACCGCTACTGCAATTTCTTTTATATCTTTATTTTCATTTGTCATAAATCTATCAAGATTATCTCTAACTTTATAAAATGATTCTTTTTCATTATTAATAAAGTTAGAAAATGCAATTTCAGGTTCTTCATTTAACCTTTGGAATTCTAATACTTTTTTAGTATAGTGAACAACGATAAATTCTATGAACTGTAGAACTTGATTTCTTAATATTACGTCATTTCTAGAGTTTATTTTAATTCTGTTTAATGAAATAATAATATCTAAGATATTAAACTCATGGATTAAAGAATAGAATAAAACAACAACATCTTTAAATGAATGATTTGTATTTTCTCTAATAACAATTGCGGGTACTGCAAATCTTAGATAATCAATAACTGAGAAGAATAAATTAAATTCATCATCACCTTCTATTATATCTTCAACACTTTGATTATGCACTTGTGCTAATAGTGAAAATAATTCTTCCTTATGATCAAGAATATGTGCAGCATCAAGTTGATTTTTCTTAAGATACTTAACCATCCATCTTGTACTAGAATATAGAGTATATTCTAATTTATTAATCAATCTATATTGTTTTTCTGCATCCATTTTATAATCTAGAGAAGCAATTTTTGCACGTATTTCTTTTGCTCCAAATAATTGTTTTGCAACTAGATATGATTTGATTTTTAATAAAAATCTATCAAGTCCTAACTTCTCATAATCACTAACAAATGTACATCCTTGTGAATTGATAATGATATCTGCCATTTTTGTTGCAATAATTTCACGTCTTAGTGGGTGATTTAATAATTCATGTTCATATGCACCAACAAATGATTTAGGGAAATATCTATACAAAAATTGAACTGCAAACTGTTCATCAACTAAAGTTGATGCTAACAATAATTTTTTAACAAATATTTTCGAGTAAGAAAGAAGGGAACTAAGAACTGGCCGAACAATTGATCCATCAATATCAATAATATCATTAATATTTTCATTTTTTGGAATAAAGAAAGATGGTCTGTTGAAAGCCACTACATTATTTTCTAAAATTTCAATTACTTTTATGAAATCATTTAAATATCTTCTTGAAAATCTTTCATCAATTGATATTGCAAGTGATTGATTATAATTACTTTGTAAAACAAGATTTACAATTTGATCAGTTAAAGAATTAAGAGTATTCTGAGTCTGTTCTTTTCCAATATTTTCATGAGAACCTATTGTATTAAGTAAAATTTTCAAGTTAACTTCATGATCAGAAGTATCAACTCCTCCAGCATTATCTATACCGTCAATATTAATCTTACCTCCAGCTAAGGCATATTCAATTCTTGCTTTTTGTGTAAAGCCAAGGTTTCCACCTTCACTTACAATTCGTGCTTTAATATCTGAAGCGTCAACTCTTACTGCTTCATTTTGTTTATCGCCAATATCAATAGAGTTTTCATCACTTGCTTTTACGTAAGTTCCAACTCCACCGTTAAATAATAGATCTACATGCATAGTAAGAAGCATGATACATAATTCTTCACCACTTATAACTTTTTTCTTAGTATCTAAAAGTTTTTTTATCTCGGAAGTTAGTTCAATTTCTTTTTCACTTCTTAAATAAACTCCACCACCTTTAGAGATTATTTTTTTGTCATAATGACTCCATCCAGAAGTTTTTGCTTCAAAAAGTCTTTTTCTTTCTTTATAACTCTTTGCTAAATCTGGATTTGGATCTATAAAAATTTCTTTATGTCCAATAGCAGCTAATAATTTAAATTTATCAGATTCTATAAGTCCATTTCCAAAGACATCTCCACTCATAGAACCAATACCCATTACAGATACACTTTCTTTATAAATATCAATTCCTTCTTCTATAAAGAATCTTTTTGTGGACATAAGAGATCCACGTGCAGTGATACCTAGGTCTTTATGACCATAACCATTACTTCCACCACTTGCAAATGCATCACCTAACCAATAACCTCGGCTAATTGCAATGTCATTAGCAACATCACTCATAGCAGCTGTTCCTTTATCTGCAGCAACTACAAAATATGGATCATCTTCGTCATAACAAATCATATCTTCATACTTCACTACTTTTCCATTTACCATATTATCTACTAAATCAAGATTAGCATTTATGTACATTGAATAAATATCTTTAAAACACTCTTTCGTAATTTCTGAAGATTCTTTATTTATTACAAAACCACCTTTTGAACCATCAGGGATAATAATAGAGTTTTTACCTTCTTGTGTAATCATCAATGATTTTACTTCTTGTCTATAATCATCATGTCTATCACTCCATCTTAATCCACCTCTAGAAATATTACTCATTCTTAAGTGAACTCCATAAAAATCAGGATGGTAAATGAAGTTTTCTAAATTTGGTTGTAAACCTTTTAAATTTTCACCAAATTGTAGAGCATTTATTTTAAAAGCAATTGTTTCTTTATTCATATAAAAATTTGTTCTTAAAAGTGATTTTAAAAAAGAAAATGTTAATTTTAATATTTTATCATCAATGATTTGAGGTATTTGTTTAATCTTCTCTTCTATTTTGATATCTAAACTATTTAATTTATCTTTTCTAGTTTTTATTTTTGGATTGAATTTTATACAAAAATAATTAACAAAAAGATTTGTAATAGTATGGTGTGTTGTTAAAGTATTTAATACTGTTGCAGAATTAATTGTAAGTACAGACTGGTCAAGATATTCAATAAATGCACGTACAAGCCTAATTTGCTTCAAATCAAAGTTTTGATTTAATACTAAAGAAAATGCTTTTGAATGAACTAAAGAAGCATCCTTTAATGAGCTAGTAATTATATTCTCAATATTGTCTTGAGCATTTACTATTTTTTTTAAATCTTCTTCATTATCAACTTTTAAATTGAACCTAGATACAAAAATCAATTGTGTAGAATTTTGAATATTATATGTAACTTCATCAATAATCATAAAACCAATATCATGTAAAATTGGAGTAATTGATGATAGAAATAATTGATAAGTAGAATATATTTTTATACTTTGGGATGAACTGTTTTCAACTATTTCAGTAACAATTGTTCCATCAATAACTTTTTTAAATAATTCATCTGAAATCTCTAAATCTTTTGGTGTCAAAAGCTGAGAACAAATCGCATTCATATCAGAGGTAGTACCCATATCAAGTCCTTTATATTTTATATACCTAATACTACTCTTAAAATATTAAGGGATTGTTAAAAGATAATAAATATTATAATTTGTAATTATGCAGTAATCTTATAAGTTACAGTATTTAATAATTTACTTATATTATCCGCTGAAACTTCTATATCAAGACCTCGTTTTCCACCACTAACATAAATTGTTTCAAAACTAAAAGCAGTTTCATCTACAACTGTCCGTAATCTTTTTTTTTGGCCAAAAGGAGAGATACCTCCTAATAAGTATCCCGTTACTTTTTGAGCCTCTTGTTTATCTGCCATTTTTGCACTTTTTACTTTTAAAGCACTTGCAATATTTTTTAAAGACATTGAACAATTTACAGGAATGATTCCAACAACTAGTTCTTTTAGATTCAATTCAACTAGTAGTGTTTTATAAACTCTATTTTCATCAAGACCAAGTTTTTGGGCTGCTTCTAAGCCAAAGTTAGTACAAGAGGGATCGTGATCATACTTATGTATTTTAAAATCACATTTATTTTTTTTAAGTAAATTTATTGCAGGTGTCATATTAATTCAAACTCTTTTATAATTTTTTCTTCGCCATTTACAATTATAGCAATTTTATGTAAACCTTGATAATATTTTCTAGTAGTAACAGTTCTAAAACCTGTCTCTTATACACATCTGACGCTGCCGACGAAGAGGATAGTGTAGA
>CAJXPH010000225.1 GCA_913057765.1 uncultured Campylobacteraceae bacterium | reverse complement strand
GAGATGTGTATAAGAGACAGGGACCAGCATTAGTTGAAGTTACAAAATTAGTAAAAGGAGAAGTAAATCCTTTACAAGAGTTTGTAGGAACACTTAATTTTGATAAAAAATCTATGCTTGCCGCACAAAATTCAGGTGTAGTAAAATCAATTAATTTTAAAATTGGTGATAAAGTTAAAAAAGGAAAAACATTAGTTCAAATAGACGCCGATGTTTTAAATGCACAAATTAGAGCAATTAGAGCAAATCTAAAAGTTGCGCAAGATGAACAAAAAAACTCATCAAAAGATTACTTAAGATATAAAAAACTTCTTGAGTCAAAATCGATTACACAAAAAGAATATGATGATTCATTACTTAAATCAACTTCTTCTTCAGGAAACGTAAAAGCATTAGAAGCAAATTTAAAAGAGCTTCAAATTCAAAGTTTCAAAAAAAGTATCAAAGCTCCTTTTTCTGGAGTAATAGTTGAAAAAAATATAAACTTAGGTGAGTGGGCGAATGCGGGAACTCCTATTGCTAAAATTGTTGATACGACAAAAGCAGAGTTTATTTTCAATGTACCATTAAATATAGTAAATGGTTTAAAAATTGGAGATATGTATGATGTTAATGTTGGTGAAAAAGATATCCCTTCAAAACTTACTGCAATTATTCCAAATGGAGATAAATTAACTAGAACTTTCCCTGTAAAACTTGTGGCTAATGTAAAAGATGTTTTTGTATTTGATGGACAACAAGCGAAAGTTAGTTTATCTAAAAACGCAAAAAAAGAGGCATTACTTTTACCTAGAGATTCTGTTATAAAAAGATTTGGACAGAATGTTGTATTTGCAATAAATGACAAAATGTTAGCAATGATGATTCCAGTTCAAGTAATTGGATTTGATGGAAATAAAATCGCAATCTCAGGACAAGGATTAATGACTGGTATGGATATTGTTGTTAAAGGAAATGAAAGAGTTTTCCCTAATTCACCTGTAAAAATTATAAATAAGAAATAAACAAAGACAGATTGCTGTCTTCTTTAGGATTTGTTTCTTTAGATGGAATTTACTTCCATTGTGAAAAGAAATAAAAAATGAAAAGGTTCCCTTCAAATTGGGGAACAATTTAAAGGAAATAAAAAATGGATTTAATTAAATTTTCGATTAAAAACCCAGTTACCATTATAGTCTCTGTTTTAATCGTTGTATTGTTTGGATTTTTATCTTTAACAAAATTACCATATCAATTAACACCTTCTGTAACAAAACCTGAAATCAAGATTACGACTGCTTGGGGTGGTGCGACTCCTTATGAAATTGAGCGAGAGATTATAGAAGAACAAGAAGATGTTTTAAAGAGTTTAAATAATTTAATAGATTATGAGTCATCTTCAAAAGACAACTATGGTGAGGTTACTTTAACATTTAAACTTGGTACTGATATTAGAACTGCGTTACAAGATGTATCTAATAAATTAAATGAAGTAAGTTCTTATCCTACTGATGTAGAAGAACCTATAATTGAGACAGCAACTGCAAGTCCAGTTATTTGGATGATGCTTCAAACAGATGAATCAAATTCTAGACATATTGATGAGTATAAAACTTTTTTCGATGACGAAGTTGTCCCAACAATTAAAAGAGTTGATGGTGTAGCTGGAACAATGACAGCAGGTGGTCGTGAACAAGAAATGCAAATTGTATTTGATACAAATAAATTAGCTTCTTATGGTCTTACTGTTTCACAAGTGATTAATATCTTACAAAATGAAAATGTAGATGTTGCTGCAGGTATTCAAAATATAGAAAGACGTGCATATAGAATTAGAACTGTTCATAAGTTTGCTTCGACTAAAGATATTGAAAATACTATTTTAATTTCTAATCGAGAACAAAGAGTAACTGTTGGTGATATTGCAAAAGTAGACTTTGGTTACGAAACAGCAAATTCAGTTGCAATGTTCTTAGGAAAAGATGGGATGTTCTTAGGAGTTCAACCAAATTCTAGTGCAAACCTTGTTGAACTTACAAATAATGTAGAGAAAGTTGTAAATGAGTTAAATGATACTATTTTAAAAGATGAAAAACTTAAAATGCAATGGATTTATGATCAACGACCTTATATCGTTGGTTCTGTTGATTTAGTTCAACAAAATATCATGATTGGTGGTGTATTAGCGATTATAATTCTAATACTATTTTTAAGAAGTATTTCACCAACAGCTGTTGTATCTGTAGCTATCCCAATTTCTATTATGGGTACATTTATTATCTTAGAATTTATGGGAAGAAGTTTAAATACTATTTCACTTGCCGGTATTTCCTTTGCCGTTGGTATGTTAGTTGACTCCGCCATTGTTGTATTAGAAAATATCGATAGACATAGAAAAGAAGGTATGAGTGTTAGTGAAGCTGCATATGTTGGTGCAAGTGAAGTTTGGGGAGCATTAATTGCTTCAGCACTTACTACAATTGCAGTATTCTTACCAATAGTATTTTTACAAGATGAAGCAGGGCAACTGTTTAAAGATATTGCTATTGCAGTAACAGCATCAGTTACTTTTTCTTTATTTGTTTCTATTTCAGTTATTCCAATGCTTTGGAAATCGTTTGCTGGAATTTCAAAAAAAGAACCAAAAGATGCTGGAGCTTTAGCTAAATTTGGAGAGAAGATAGTAAATATGATTATGTCTATTGTAAATCTTTCTTTAAAGAATGTATTTACAAAACTTGTAACAATTCTTTCTCTTGCAGCATTTTCTGCAGGTGTTATTTTTATGTTGTTTCCAAAACTTGATTATTTACCGCAAGGAAATAAGAACTTGATTTTTAATATTCTTATTACTCCTCCCGGTCTTTCATATCAAGAAAGATATGACATGGGTGCATACTTAATGAAAGAAGTAGAACCTTATGTAAATAAAGATGTTGGAGATATACCAGGATTAAATAGAGCATTCTTTGTATCTTTTGGAGATTTTAATATCTTTGGTGGAACTTCAATGCATGAAGATAGAGCAAAAGAAACTATTCCAATGTTTAGACCTATTGTGAATTCACTTCCATCAACTATTGGTATATCTATTCAATCAGGTGTATTTGAAGATGGAATTGGTGAAGGAAACACAGTAGATATAGATATCTCAGGTGAGAAGATTGAAGATATAGCAAATGTAGGTATGCAATTATTTGGTGCAACTATGGGAGCGGTAAAAGGAAGTCAAGTTAGACCTGTACCATCAGTTGAGTTACTTTATCCAGAAGTTCAAATTGCTCCAAATCAAGATGCTCTTAAAGCTCTTGGCATGAGTTCTAATGATTTAGGTATATTTATTGATGTATTAATGAGTGGTAGACAAATTGGTGATTTTGAACAAGATGGTAAAAAGAAAATTGATTTAGTTTTAAAAGCAGATGATAATCTAATTAGAACTCCAGAAGATATTATGGCGGCTCAAATGGCTTTACCAAATTCTTCTTTAGTTCCTGTGTCATCTCTTGCATCATATAGTAGTACAGCAGGTATTAGTGAAATTAGACACTTAGATGGAAAAAGAACAATTACATTACAAGTTACTCCTCCACCTAATCTAACAATTGATGAAACTATGAAAACAATTACTGGAATGTTAGCTGGTATGAAAGCTAAAGGAATGATTCCTAATACTGTTGATATTGGTATCTCTGGAACAGCAGATAAATTAACTGAAACAATAGGTTTATTAACAGGAAGTTTTTTATTAGCATTATTAGTTATCTATTTACTTATGTCATCACTATTTGGTAATTTCTTGTATCCAATAGTTATTATGTTTACAGTTCCATTAGCAACAGCAGGTGGATTTATTGGACTTGAGTTAACAAATATGTTTATTGCTCCACAGCCACTTGATATTTTAACAATGCTTGGGTTTATTATTCTAGTTGGGATTGTTGTAAACAATGCAATTTTAATTGTACACCAAAGTTTAAATTATATTAGAAATGAAGGAATGGAACATAAAAAAGCAGTAATAGAAGCAACAAGAACAAGAATTAGACCAATATATATGTCTTCTATGACTTCTGTATTTGGTATGTTGCCTCTTGTTTTAATTCCTGGTCCTGGTTCAGAATTCTATAGAGGTTTAGGTTCAGTTATTACGGGTGGATTAGCGTTCTCAACTATATTTACAATTTTTGTAACTCCTGCACTGTTAATGTTCTTTATTAAATTAGAACAAAGACTTGGTGGTGGGAAAACAAAAGAACCCGTTGATGTTAGTAAAGCATAAGGATTGAAAAATGAATAAAAATATTTTAAAAGTCGTACCATTAGTTTTTATGGGTTTAAATTTATATGCATTAGATATAAATGAAGCAGTTGAAACTTCTTTGTTAAATAATAATAATTTAAAGCAACAACAATACATTTATGATGAAGCAAAAGAGAATATCAATATTTCGAAAAGCTCATATCAACCAAAATTCGATTTAAGTTATACATATAATGCAAATGCAGAAAATATAAATAATGCAGGAAAAGATAATTCAAATGCAAGTGCTGTATTATCGTATAACTTATTTAATGGCTTAGCAGACAAATACAATTTAAAGAGTTCAGAACAACTAGCTGATACATCAATGTATAATTATCAAGCTGCTAAATTTGATTTAGTATATTCTGTAAAACCTGTCTCTTATACACATCTGACGCTGCCGACGAAGAGGATAGTGTAGA
>CAJXPH010000224.1 GCA_913057765.1 uncultured Campylobacteraceae bacterium | reverse complement strand
GTCTCGTGGGCTCGGAGATGTGTATAAGAGACAGATAAAAAACAGAATAATGAAGTAACATTTGAAAAATCTGCAATTCTTATTGTTGATGATATAAAGTTAAATAGAAAATTAATAATAGAATCATTAGAAAATAATAATATTGTCTTTTTTGAAGCTTCAAATGGTAAAGAAGCAATATCCATGGTAAAAGAAATAAATCCTGATTTAATTTTAATGGATATAAAAATGCCAGTTTTAAATGGATTAGAAGCCACTAAGATACTTAAAAAAGATAAAAACTATAGTAATATACCAATCATTGCATTAACAGCTTCAATAAGAGTTAAAGAAGTTCATTCTTTAACAACACTTTTTAATGGATATATTACAAAACCAATAATCTATGATATTTTAATTAAAGAGTTGATAAGGTTTTTACCATATAAGACAAATGTAATAGAATTAGAAAATTATAGTAATGCACAAGTTCTAAAAATTGATGAAGATAAAAAAGATATATTTATTGAACAGTTTGAAATAAATATAAAAAATAGTTGGCAAAAAGCTTCTCAAGGATGTTCTACTGAGGATATTATAGAGTTTTCGAATGCCTTAAGTGACTTTGCAAAAATATATGAGCAAAATAGCTTAGTAGTATTTTCAGATGCGATAAATATTGCAATTTATGATTTTGATATAACAAGCTTAGAAAATTTAATAGAAGAGTTTTCTGCCTTTCTAAAAGAGATTGATTATGATTAAACAAAAAGTTTTAATAGTTGATGATAATACTACAAATATAAAATTTATTGCAGATACATTAAAAGAAATAGATTATATATCTATAGTATTTGCAACAAATGGATTTAAAGCTATTGAGATAGTAAAAAGTCAACAACTTGACTTAATCTTGATGGATATAAATATGCCTGAACTTGATGGTTTTGAAACTGTTAAAAGAATGAATACTTCTATACCTATTATTTATGTAACAGCTTTAAATGATAAAAAAAATATTATAAAAGCTTTTGAAAATGAAGGAGTAGATTATATAACGAAGCCTTTTTATCCTCAAGAACTTATTGCAAGGGTCACTACTCATTTACGGTTATTTAAGTTAAATAAAGATTTAGAATCAGAAGTGAAAATTGAAATTGAAAAAAATAAAGAAAAAGAAAAAATTTTAATGCATCAATCAAAATTAGCTTCAATAGGTGAGATGGTTGATGCAATTGCACATCAATGGAAACAACCAATAAACTTGATTAATCTTAGAATTGATGTATTATCTGAAACTTTTAAGAATGGAAATGTTGACCAAGTTTACATGGATATTTTTAAAGAAAAAATATCCATAAATATAAATCATATGATTGCAACACTAAATGAGTTCAGTACTTTTTTTAGGCCGAATAATCAAACAGAAGTATTTGATGTAAAAGAAATGATTGAAAAAGTTTTAGTTTTAATAAAAGATGATTTTTTAAACAATAAAATACAAATAAATATAAATGTAAGTGAAAACTTTAGTATTATAGGTGTTGAAAATGAATTTAAACATTTAATATTAAACCTTTTAAATAATGCTAAAGATGCTTTTAATGATAAGAATATCCCTTTTAATAAAAGAGTAATAGATATAAATATTCTAATTAAAAATGGGAAAAATAGTATTGAAGTTATAGATAAAGCAGGAGGAATATCTAAAAACATTATTGATGATATTTTTAATGTGAATATTTCTTCGAAAGAAAAAGGTAGTGGTATAGGGTTATATCTTAGTACGCAAATTGCGCAAAAATATAATGGAGTTTTAAAAGTAGAAAATATAGGTAGTGGCGCAAAATTTACATATCAGCAAAAGTAATTGTATTCTAAAATTTTATTATGTACTCATTTGCTATAATACTTTCTTCTAAAAAGGGTAAGAATGAAAAAAAATATTATAGTTGGTGGATTTAGTAAAGAGGAACGAGAAAAAGAGCTTGAAAAAGTAAAAACTAAGTATTCTAAAAAAGGCTATAACTTCTTAGAATATATAGATAATGGTACTTTAAAATCAGTTGCAATTTTTGATGTAGATGAGGTATTTTTAAAAAAAGAGAAATCAAAAAATCTTTTTATATTAGCAGGTTTTTTTTTACTTCTATCTGCTTATCTATTTTTAAAAGGAAACTAGTACTTAATTAAATATTCAGTACACAAAGTTTAAGTATATTAATATTATAAATTTTTTAAGGCAAAAGATGAAAGATAAAATAAAAAAGTACCTCAAAGAAGGGATAATACTTTTAATCATGTTATTAATAGCTTCAAATGGGATGAGTTATTATAGAGCACTTGATTTAAATAAAGATAGCCTAAACATAGAGAGTTTTAAACTTCTTGATAATACTGAATATAAAGTTCCAGCAAATAAACCAGTTTTAGTTCACTTTTGGGCTACGTGGTGTCCTACTTGTAAATTCGAAGCACCAAATATAGAAAAAATATCTAAAGATTATGAAGTAATAACCATAGCCGTCCAATCAGGAACGAAGCAAGAAATAGAGAATTATTTAGATGAACATAAACTTACTTTTAAAGTAGTAAATGATAAAAAAGGCCTTTATTCAAAGAAGTTTAATATTAAAGTTTTCCCAACTACATTTATATATGATAAAGATAATAATCTAAAGTTTACTGAAGTAGGGTATACCACCACTGCGGGCTTATATTCAAGAATGGTATTAAGTAAATAATATATTAGTGATAATAAGAAGAGTTTAACTCTTCTTATTTATCTAACTCTACTATATTTAGGTAGTTTTTTAAAGTAGTTTGACCTAAGTTATCTATTTTATAAGATGCTATTAAATTAACAATAAAATCAACAACTTTATCTGCTGTAACTTTTACTGCTGTTTTATGAGCAATTCGACTATCTTTAGTTCCTTCTAGATGTCCACCAAGAATAATATCATATCCTTCAACTCTATTGCCTTCTTCATCTCTAACTTTTGTACCAATAAATCCAATATCTGCAATCTGTGGGTGAGAACAAGCATTTCCACATCCTGAAATTGCAATCATTACGTCTTCTTCAAAATCGGGAATTCTTTTTTCTAATTCTTTTACAACTTCTTTTGCATATTCTTTAGTTTCTGTAATTCCAAATTTACAAAACTCTTTTCCTGTACATGATTGTAATCTAGCTCTGAATGGAGTAGGGTTATATGGATAACCTAATGCATCAATTTCATCTGCTAAAGTTTGTGCGTCTTCATCCTTTACTCCATAGATAATAAAGTTTTGTGTTGATGTAAGTGTAAGTCCTTTAACATTGTATTTTTTACAAAGATTACTTATAGTTTGGAAATCACTACCCTCAATTCTTCCTGAGTTTGTAGCAAATCCAATAAATGATTCATCTTCTTGTTTTGCTTTATGAATACCAAAATGATTTCTTTTTTCAAAAGGTGTAATTTTAGGTTCTATTAAACCTTCTTGTAAAGAGTAACCTAATCTTGTCTCAATCTCTTCAACAAACTTTTCTAAACCCCATTCATTTACTAAATGTCTAACTCTCGCTTTATTTCTATTTGCTCTATTTCCATATTCTCTAAAAATCTCAGCACATACAACAGTTACTTCTTTTACTTGTTCAAATTTTACATATCTGTTAGCTCTATAAGCAATTTGCTTAGATTTTGAAAGCCCACCTGCAACTGTTAAATCAAATAGAACTTCACCTTTTTCTGTTTTAAATGCTGTAAAGGCAACATCTTGAACTTCATGTGCTGCTGAATGTTTTCCACAACCAGAAATACCAGTTTTATATTTTCTTGGAAAGTTACAAAATCTATCATCATTTTTATCAAAATATGTATCAACTTCTTTTACTAAACTAGAAACATCAATAATTTCTTCTGGGTCAAGTCCTGCAACAGGAGAAGTCATGATTGGTCTTGGTCCATCTCCAGATGCCATTCTTGAAGTTAAACCTACTGAATCTAATAGTTTAAAAATTGCTGGGATATCTTTGATTTGTATATAATGAAATTGAACATTTTGTCTTACTGTGAAATCAACTAATCCTTGTGCATATTCTTGCGCTATCTTTGCCATAACTTCAAGTTGCTCTAGATTCATCTTAGCATCAACTAATTTGATTCTTTTCATAAAATATTTTTTATCTTCTCTATCTTCATGATTGATATGTGGATACATGCCATACCATTTTAATAATCCAATATATTCGTCACTTAAGGGAATACCTTCTTGTGCTTCTTTGAACATATCCTCAACAACTCTTAAAGGATTTCTAGATGCCTTTAATTGTTCTACTACCGATAATTCTTTTTCTACCATATTTTTTCCTATTTTATATTATTGGTCATAATTGTGTTGTTTTGCTTAAAATATAAATTACTATATAGAGTTACAATTAAAACTAAAGTTTTATTCTATCCTTATTTGTATTTTTTTATATTAGAATATTTTGTATAGTATTTATTTTTAGTGTTCTTTTAGTGTTGTGTAAAAAAGTTTTTAATGAAATGTTTAATATTAGTGAGTCTATGATAAGAAATACATAGCAGAATAAGGAGAAGAAGAAAATTCTGCTATATAAAGAAATTATTTATTAGTTTAAGTTCTCCTTTGCATAGTTACTTACTTCTGAATTATTGTCTTGTGCTAAAATTTTTAAAATTTTTGTAGCAGTTTCTGGATCTTTTGCAATTTCTT
>CAJXPH010000223.1 GCA_913057765.1 uncultured Campylobacteraceae bacterium | reverse complement strand
GAGATCCTCTCTGGTCTCGTGGGCTCGGAGATGTGTATAAGAGACAGGCCTTTAATAATATTCAAGAAGGTATTTTAATTTGTGATAAAAACAAAAATATAATTGCTTCTAATGATGCTTTTGAATCAATAAGTGGATATAAAAAAGAAGAATTACTTGGAACTTTACCAAATATTTTTAGAACAGGACATCATGATAGAATTTTTTATAAACAAATAAAGTCTGATATAAAAGAAAAAGGTTTTTGGAAAGGAAAAGTTTATGATAAAAAGAAAAATGGTGAAGTTGTTCCACTTTGGCTTAATATAACCTCTATAAAAGATAAAAATGGAAAAATCATAAAATATATTGCTGTTCATACAAGTTTAAAAGAGATTATTGAAACGCAAGAAAAAGCAGATTTTTTAGCATATCATGATAGTTTAACAAAATTACCTAATAGAGTTAAACTAGAGGAAGATCTACAATATTCAATTAATACTGCTTCTAGGAATAATTTAAGTTTATTTGTTTTATTTATTGACTTAGATAGATTTAAAATCATAAATGATACTTTAGGTCACGGAGTAGGGGATACTTTATTAAAAGTTATTTCAAAGAGATTAAAAAACACTTTAAGAGGTTCTGATATAGTTGCAAGAATGGGTGGAGATGAATTTATTGTTGTTCTTGATTCAAGTCGAAATAAAAACTCTGCAGGTTATGTTTGTCAAAAGCTTTTAGATGTTATTCAAGAGCCTATAGTTGTTGATGAAGATACTTTAAACACAAGTGCGAGTATTGGTGTCTCAATGTATCCTGACGATGGAATGGATATTACAACCTTGATCAAAAATGCTGATACAGCTATGTATCATGCTAAAAAACTTGGGAAAAATAATTATCAATACTATGATAAACAATTATCTATTAATGTTCATGAGCAATTAAAAATTGAACAAGCTTTAAAAGATGTAATTGTAAATAATGAATTATATTTAATGTATCAACCTCAATATGTATTAGCTAATAGAAAAGTTGTTGCCTTTGAAGCACTAGTTAGATGGGAACATCCTACTTTAGGATTTATAAGTCCTGAAAAATTTATTCCAATTGCAGAAGATACTGGAAAAATTATTGAAATTGGTAGATATGTTTTTGATATTGCGTGTAGAGATTTTGTAAAATTTAAAGAATTTAATGAAGATTTATCTTATATTGCAATTAATATTTCAAGTATACAATTTAGAGATAAAGACTTTGTAAAAGATGTTGTTGGGATTATTGAGAAATATAATTTAAAGTCAAGTGAAGTAGAACTTGAAGTAACAGAAAGATATATTATGGAATTTTCTCAAAATAATATGAATACTATTAATACTTTAAAAGAGCTAGGTTTTAGATTTTCTATTGATGATTTTGGTACAGGTTACTCATCTATGAGTTATTTAACTAAGCTTCCTATTGATGTTATTAAAGTAGATAAAGCCTTTGTAGATGGAACTCCAGATGATAATAATAATGCTTTAATTTCAAAAGCAATTGTTGCATTATCAAAAAGTTTAGGTTATCGTGTTATTGCAGAAGGAATAGAATATATTGAACAAGAAGAATATCTAAAATCTCTTGATTGTGAAATGGGACAGGGATATCTCTTCTCTAAACCTTTAATTTTTAGTGATGTTGTAAAGCTTATAGAGAAGAAACAAGTTTAGTTTATTTTTTATTGCTTTTAGATGGAATATATTTAAAAAATACAAATAAAACAAATAGCATAATAATAACTATAGCTATTGACGCAAAAGTTATCTCTACTTCAGGAGATAGACCTCTTTGATAGTTTTTAGGCATAAATAAAAACATAGTTGATAAAAGCATAAATGATGCAGTTATAACTGCAATTAAGTGTGCAAATATCATGTGAAATTTTGTCATATAAAAATCTTTGATGATTTTCCATGTGATAAAAGATGCAGTAAAAACAATTATTAATACTATAATCTTGTCGTAGTTTGGTTCCATTGTTATCCTTAAAAAAATTCGTAGAGTATTTTAGGTATATATTACTTAAATAGCTTTTAACTGGATATATTAAATTCTTTTATCTAATATTATTTTGAACTTTGCACCTACATATTTTTCATTTTGATATGTAAAAGTTTTGTTAAATGCAATAATATTTCCATGAAGATGTTTTATAACTATCTCTTCACTCATATAAAGGCCTATTCCTGTTCCTTGTGTTTTGTGTTTTGTAGTAAAATAAGGTTCAAATATTCTATCTAATAGTTTATTATTTATTCCACCTGCATTGTCCAGAACTTCAATATAAACTTGTTCATTTTTATTAAATATATCAATAAATATCATTTTCTTTGTATTTTTGTTTAACAGTAAGGCATCTCTTGCATTGTTTAAAATATTAATTAAAACTTGTATAAGCTCATTCTCAAGTGAATAAATTTCAATATTTTCAATATTTTTTATTATTGATATATCTTTTGCGGTAAATTGTGCGGAAATTAAGTTTAATGTTTTATCAATTAGTTTATCTATCTTAATATATGAGAATTCATCCTTTGGTTTATAAAAATTCCTAAAATCTTCAATTGTTTGTGATAGGTATTGTGCCGATTCGTTTATTACAGTCATTGAAGATAAAAGATCTTTATCCTCTAATATGTTTAATTCTTTTTGTAGTTTAACACCCGTTGCCGCGGTTGATATTGCAGATAAAGGCTGACGCCATTGATGTGCAATATTTCCTAACATTTCTCCCATTGCCGCCATTTTACTTTGTTTATATAATAATTCTTCTTTTTCAAATTTCTCAAGCTCTAATTTTTTATTATCTGTGATATCCTGAATCACACCATTAATTGAGTTATTCTCTATATTGATTTGTCCTCGACAATCAATCCATCTAATAATTCCATTTGGTTTATATATCCTGTATATGCACTTATGTTCTACTTTTTTATTTATACAGTTTTGAATAGATGATTGAAATTGTTCCCAATCTTCATTATGCATTATAGTCTTTAAAAATTCTGGCCCAACATTATCTGGTTGTTTTGATAAACCGAATATTTTTAGTACTTCATCTGACCAAAATGCTTTCATATTTTCAAGGTTGAGTTCCCAGTCTCCAATTTGTGCAACTGCTTGTGCTTTTTTGAGCTTATTCTTTTGTTTTACATTTTCTGAAATTTCTTTTTTTATACGTTTTTTATAATTTAAAAATTTTATTTCAAGAATTTTAGATATGTAAAAAGATACAAAAAGTAAAATTAGTGTTATAAGTAGACTTGAAATGATAATAGTATTAATATAACTTGCATATTTCTTTTCTAGATAATTACTTTTTTTTAGAATTTCTGTTTTTATATCTTCCTCATAAAAGCCAGTACTTATAATCCAATTCCATTTAGGATAAGTTTGCATATATGAAATCTTTTTTCCAGCTTTCCCTGTATCAGGTTTTCGGCTTTGTATAAATTCATAATAACCTTCATTTTTTGGAATAAGTTTTTTAATGTTTTGAAAGAAAGGTTGCATTCTATTAAGTTCTTTATTTTTAAATATATTTTTATCTTTTAAATCTTTTTTTGGATGATATAGGAAAGTCCCATTGTAATCCATTACAAAAACGTAACTATTATTATTCCCAAATCTTAGACTTGAGATGTATTCAAGTATATTGTTTTGTATATTCTTTTTAAAATCTCTTACGTATTCACCTGTTCCAATTATCCAATCATAAGGTTTGAAATATTCTACATAGGCTAGTTTCTTTTCTTGTATAAGTTTATTATTTGGATTAAAAAAATAGAAGTATTCAAATCCTTTTTTATTTTCAAAGATCACTTTTTGAATTTTCTGAAATCTTGCAATTCCTTGTAAATCTTTTTCATTAAAATTATTCTTTCCCTCTCTTTGAGGGAATATAGGATGAAAAACACTAATGCCATTCATCTGGTCAATAAAGTAGTATCCTCTTCCTTCATTAAATCTTATATCTTGAAGTGCATTTTTAATTAATCTTGTAATCTCTTCTTTACTTTTTAAATCTTTATTATTTTCGTAAATACTGGAGATTATTGCTTTTGCATTAGTGATTTGTTTTCTAAGTTTTTGTTTTAGTTTTTCTTCTGTTTTATTATTTTCTCTATTTATATAATATATAATATTAGTGATATCTTGTTGAATTCTTATTTTTTCGCTTTTTATGAAAGAATTTTGTATTAATTTTTTTTCTTTTTCTAAAGTTTTTTTATGGTCTAGATAAAGTGAAAAAGTAATTATAATACTTATACATAATATAAAAATAGGTGGGGTGTACTTTATTATTTGTAGTATTTGGTTTTCATCATTTTTAATCATATAATAATTTCTTCTCCTAAAAACTATTATACAGTTAAAAAACTTTAAATATAAAAGAGTAAAACTTTATGTTTCTAATCTTTATTTTCACCTAAAGAATAACCAAGATTAGAGTGATTTACAATTATTCCATAATATGTTAAATCTCTAATTCTTTTTACAACATTTCTCATTGTAAATATTGACATTTTTTTATTTTTCCAAACTTCATTATGTATGTCATCAAAGCTAACAATCTCGCCGTCTTTTTCTAATAATAAATGAAACAGGCCACTTTGTAACTTGGTAAATTCTATTATTTTTCCATCCGCTTTAAATAGCTGTCTCTTATACACATCTCCGAGCCCACGAGACCAGAGAGG
>CAJXPH010000222.1 GCA_913057765.1 uncultured Campylobacteraceae bacterium | reverse complement strand
ACGAGATCCTCTCTGGTCTCGTGGGCTCGGAGATGTGTATAAGAGACAGCAACAATACCTTTTTGCTCATAACAAGCAGGGTTTGATAGGCATTTATTGATCTCTTCTATTTTAGTTTCTAATCTTTCAATTTCTTCTGGTAAATTGTCATATTCTCTTTGGTCTTTGTATGACAATTTATTTTGTTTTTTTGTTACTGTTGTTTGTTTTATTTGATTGTTATTATTTGATGATAATTCTTTTTCAAGTTCACTTAATTCTCTTAATTCTTTGTCTATTTCAAGATACTCAGTATAGGGTTGAAAACTTTCAATTATTTCACCATTTGAACCCTTGAAAACATAAAGTTTTTTTGCAATTTTATCTACAAAATACCTATCATGAGATACAAAAATTAGTGCACCTTGGAAGTTTTGGAGATATTCTTCTAAAATGTTTATTGTTGGAATATCAAGGTCATTTGTTGGCTCATCAAGTACTAAACAATCAATATCTTTGGTAAATAAAAGTGCTAAAGCGACTCTGTTTTTTTCGCCACCACTAAGCACTCCAATTTTTTTATCTAAGTATTCTCTTGGAAAAAGAAAGTTTTTAAGATATCCATAAACATGCATCTCTCGTCCATCATTAAGTTGGACTCTATCTCCCCCTAATGGACAAAAAACATCTAGGATAGTCATATCATCTGATAACATTTCTCTTTGTTGGTCAAAATATCCTACTTTAAATTCACCTTTTTTGAACTTACCAGAATCTATTTCTAGTTTTTCCATAAAGACTTTTAACATAGTAGATTTTCCAGTTCCATTTGGACCAACTATTGCAATAGTATCTTTTTGTAGTATTCTTGCACTAAAGTCTTTTATAAGAAGTTTATCTCCTAAACTAACGGTAACTTTATCTAGTTCAAATAGCATCTTTTTTTTATTTTGTACTCGTATGTCTTCACTATTAAAAGATTTTTGTTCTCTTTGTAATTCAACTGACATTTTATTAATTTGACTAGGGTTTGATTTAACTTTTTGCTTTAAATCTAAGTATTCAGATTTTCTTCTTTCATTTCTTTTTCTTCTAGCAGTCACACCTCTTTGCATCCAATGAGCTTCTCTTTTTAAAAGTCTTATTAGATTATGTTGGTCTTTTTGCATATTTTCTAGAAGTAGCTGTTTTTGTTCTAAATAAGTAGAATATCCACCTTGAAATTTTCTTAAGTTTCCATTTTCAACTTCAATAACTGATGTTGCAAGATTATCAATAAAATATCTATCATGTGATATAAATAGAATTGTGAAGTTAGCTTTTTTTAGTAAAGTCTCTAAAAACTCAACCATATAAACATCAAGGTGGTTTGTAGGCTCATCTAAAAGTAATACGTCTGGTTTCTTTAGAAGAAGTCCAGCAAGACTAACTCTTCTTTGTTCTCCACCACTTAAAAGATTCACATCTTTATTTTCGTACTCTTTAAGTTTGAATTCTTTTAGAACTCTTTCAATCATATTATCTAAGTCCCATGCATCATGGAAATCAATAAAAGTTGCAAGTTCACTTTGTTGTTTTATTAAATTATTGTTTTCGTAGTCTGTTGCTAGTTTTGAAGTAATATCTTCATACTCTTTTTTAGCTTTTTTAATCTCAGTTAGTTGATTTTCAATAGCATCTCTTACCGTTTGGTTTGGCGTAAATCTTGGCTGTTGGTCTAACATCTCAATTTTTATTGATTTATCAATTGATAACTGACCACTATCTGCTTCAGTTTCTTTCATGATTAATTTAAAAAGAGTTGATTTTCCTTGACCATTTTGGCCAATAACGGCAATTTTTTGTCCTGCTAAAAGTGTAAAGTTTGCGTCTTTTAAAATGATTTTTGTGTCATATTGTTTTGAAATGTTTTGTAAGTCTATTAGTGCCATGAGTGGTTTGAATCCTATGATTGTATATTAGTATTTTAGTCTAACATACAATCACTTAAGAAGGAGGGTTACTGTTTCTTTGCGTCAAATTCACCTTTTATTTCAACATTAGATGAACCTGATTCTAAATTTACATCTCCTTTGATAATATTTGCTTCTGAACCATGAAAATAACCTTCCCCTCTTGATCCTGAAGTATTTTCTGATGGATCGATATGAAACTTACTATCATTTTCATGTATATGTCCATCAAATGTTAGTGTTTCTGAACTACCATTTCCAATATCACTTATATTTACTTTACCATTTGAAATATGATCTTCTGTTGCTGCAAAATCTATATCCATAGAAATAGCCGTATCAGAAGGGATAGCTACTTTTACATTATTTGTATTCTGAAGATACTGTTTTTTATCATCATATGAATATTTATTGAAGTCACCTTTATATGTTGCTGTAGAGTTGAAATCTTCAAAATACGACTCGGGAGTAATATCATCTATTGTGATATATATTTCATCTTCAAAACCTTCTTTAAGAGCATCGAATTCACCTTTTATTTCAATACCATTACTGTCTTCAAAATCTACTTCCCCTTGAACAAAATTTGCTTCATCTCCATATAAATAAGCTTTACCTTTTCCTGTTGTATTATCCATACCTTCTAATTTAAGTTTTGCATCTTTAGTATTTTCAATTTCTCCATTAAATTTAAATGTAGTATCATAATAGTTTTGGTAACTATCTTTTACTTCTATTTTTCCATTTGAAATATGATCTTTTGTTGCAGCAAAATCAATATCCATAGAAATTGTTGTGTTGTTTGGAATTTGAGTAGGACTTGATAGTCTTTTTATGTATTGATTTTTAGAATCATAACTATGGTTGTTAAAGTTTCCTTTATAAGTTGCAGTAGAATTATTATTTTCTATATATGATTCCGATGTTATATCGATTAACTTTAGATTATCAATTGCCGCTTGAGCTGCGGCTGCTTGCGCTGCTGCAACTGTCGCTGCTTCAGCATCAGCTGCTGCTTGAGCTGTTGCTGCTTGTTCCTCTGCAATTCTTGCTGCTTCGGCATCTTCTTCTGCTTGATCTGCTATTTCTTGTGCTGCTGCAACTCTTTCTGCTTCTGCATCTGCTGCTGCTTGAGTTGCTGCTGCTTGTTCTGTTGCGATTCTTGTTGCTTCTGCATCTGCTTCTGCTTGATCTGCTGCTGCTTGTTCTGCTGCAACTCTTGCAGTTTCGGCATCAGCTGCTGCTTGTTCAGCTGCTGCAATTTCCTCTGCTGTTGTGGCTGCTGCCGCTTGATTTGCTGCATCAATTGCTGCTTGAGCTGCTACTGCCTCTGCTTGTTCCTTTGCGATTCTTGCTGCATCGGCATCGGCATCGGCTTTATCTTCAACTACTTGAGCTGCTGCAACTCTCTCTGCTTCGGCATCTGCCGCTTCTTGAGTTGCTATTGCTTGTTCATTAGCGATTCGTGCTGCTTCGGCATCTGCAGCTGCTTTGGCTGCGGCTGCTTGTTCCGCTGCAATTCTTGCCGCTTCTGCATCATTTGCTGCTTTATCTGCGAGTGCTTGTTCCGCCGCAATTCTTGCCTCTTCTGCATCTATTTCTGCTTGCGCTGCTGCTTGAGCTGCTTCACCATCTGCTTTTTCTTTTGCTGCCTTTTCTTCTTCTTCTTTTGCTTTATCTTCGGCATTTGTTTTAGTAGAAGAAGCTACTTCGGGGGCATTACTAGTCGTTGTAGTAGGGGTGTTTTGTATTTCAACTTCTTGTGTTTCTTCGGGCTTTATATTTATATCATTTTGAATAGAAATTTTATCTGTAGCTAAATTGTTTTGGATAGAAATTTTATTGTTTATTTTATTTATATCAGATGGTTTGATTTTTTTTACTTTGATTTTTGTTATATCATTTTTCTTTAATGATACAAATTCTCCTGCTTTTACAAATGAATTAACATTAGAGTTGAGTTTAGTAACTAAAATTCTTCCTTCTGTACAAAAGATATCTTCTTTCTCAGCTGAAAGGTTCATAACAATTTGTGTTCCTCTAATACCAATAGAGGCACTCTTTGTTTTTAGATTAAACTTTTTAGGAGATAGTTTTCCAATTTTTCCTGTTATTGTTCTAAAAGTTCCTTGTAGCATAGAAAATTTTGCTTCGTATTTATTATTTTTTTCATCGAAAAGATATTCGAAAACTTGAAACGAAGAATTCCCTCCAATAGATATGACGGTATTATCTTTAAATAAAAGTTGAACCTTTGTTTTATCTTTAGTTTTTATTTGATCATGTTTTAGAATAATTGATTTTTTTGTAAGAGCAAGTGTTTTCCCCTCTCTTATTATTGAGGCATCACCTTTTAGTGCAACGACCTTTGCAATGTTTGCAGATAAGATTGTTGAAATAAATAATAAAGTAAATAAGATTATTTTTTTTATAGAAGCGCCCATAATATCCCCTTTTATAAGTTACTTTACCAAGAAATAGCTTTTAAGTAATTTAATCTTATAGATTTCTCATCATATACATATGCATCTTGGTTTGAATTGTTCTTTGTATAAGAAAATATAGTTGAAAACATACTTGTTTTATTAATACTATAATCATGTGAAAGTTCTATTGAATGATTTTTGTCTATTCTCTTAGAATCAAAACCGACATTCTCATATTTGTATTTACTATAATCAAGTTGATAGTTTAGATTAATTTTATTATTTGTAGTTATATTATAAAAAAGATTTATTCCATTACCTATAGTATATCTGTCTCTTATACACATCTGACGCTGCCGACGAAGAGGATAGTGTAGAT
>CAJXPH010000221.1 GCA_913057765.1 uncultured Campylobacteraceae bacterium | reverse complement strand
CGAGATCCTCTCTGGTCTCGTGGGCTCGGAGATGTGTATAAGAGACAGAGATTATATTGCAAAAGCAGGGTTTGATCCTACTTATGGAGCCAGACCTTTAAAAAGAGCTATTTATGAAATAATAGAAGATAGACTTGCTGATTTGATTTTAGAAGATAAAATTTTTGAAGGTTCAAAAGTAGAATTTGATGTACAAGACGACGAAGTCATTGTAAATATCAATTAATTTAGAGATTAATTTTTAAAAGTACTTAAACTAAACAAAATTTAAGTATTCTTTAAATATACTACGCGACTTAATTTGTGAACAGAGGAACTATAAGAATATGAAAAGAACATATCAACCGCATAACACGCCAAGAAAAAGAACACACGGTTTTAGAATCAGAATGAGAACTAAAAACGGTAGAAAAGTTATTAAAGCAAGAAGAGCTAAAGGTAGAAAGAGATTAGCTATCTAAGTAAAGACCACCGTCTTAACAACTCAAAAGATTTTAACAAACTTTATAAAAGCGGCAAGAAATGGCACACCCATTCCTTCGTCGCTTTTTTTTCGTACGATGAAGAAATGAAACTAGCTTTTGTTGCTTCAAAAAAAGTAGGAAATGCAGTAAAAAGAGCTAGAGCAAAAAGAAAAGTTAGAGCTTTAATTCTTACCTTCGAAAAAAAAATCAAAACTGGTAAATATATTTTTGTTACAAAAGAAAATATTCTAGAAAAAAATGGCAAAGAATTAGAAAAAGATTTTAAGTATGCTATGAAAAAACTTGATTTATTTAAATAAATGAAAACTATATTTAAATATTTAGTAAGGTTTTATCAGCGATATCTTTCCGTAATCTCATTTGGATCATGTAGATATTACCCAACTTGTTCCAATTATGCCCTATGGCAACTAGAAAATAATACTTTTTTTAAGGCAATTTGTTTTACAATATCACGCATATTAAAATGTAACCAACTTTTTCCTGGTGGATTTGATTATCCAATAGTGAAAATTGCTAAACATAATAATATTAATTTCAAAAAAATCAAAATCAAATATTGGTTAGTCCCAATAAGCGATAATCGATACCTCATAGTAAAAAACCGGGAGTGGAAGAAAAATAATGAATAATCCGAATCAGAATAATGGTATGCAAAAGAGAATGCTAATAATGACACTAGTAGTGTTTGTATTTTTTATAGCATATGAATTTTTAGTATTAAAGCCTCAACAAGAAGAAAAGTTAAAACAACAAGAAATTACAAAACAAGAACAACAAAATGCAGCTCCTGATGTAGCTGTAGCTGATGGTGGCGTTGCTCAACCTATAGCAGCACATGGTGATATGGCAAAATCAATTGCTACTTTATCAACTAAAGTAATTGGAAGTTCTGATATTGTTACAACTATTAAAACAGCAAGAAATCTTATTCAAATTGATAAATTAGGTAGAGTAGCTCAAGTTACACTACTTGATGAAAAATATAAAGATGAAGAAGGTAATAGCTTTAAACTATTTGAAGCTGCACAGTTAAGACCTTTAGAAGTTAGATTTGCTAATGCTGATGTAAACAATGAAGCATTTAAAGTAAACTATACAACTACTGCATCAAATTTAGATGCTACTAAAAAAGCACAAAAATTTACAATGACACAAAGTTTAACTGGAGTTACTGTAGTTAAAAACTTTACGGTTTATCCTAATGGTCATTATGATATTGAAATTAACTCTACTTCTAAAGAACAATTTTTTGTTACAAATGGATTTAGACCAAATATATTAGCTGATATGTATGCTGATCATGGTGTTATGGTTAAACTAACAGATGGTACAACAGATTTAACAGTTGATGAAGATTTAAGTAAAATTAAATCATATACAGGGGTTAAGTTTATATCTAGTTTTGATAGATATTACGCAACTGTAATTTATAACTTCGATAAAACATTACAGATTTCACTTATGCCTGATGCGGATGATAATCCTCAAGGTTTTGCCCATGCAACAAACAGCATATCTTTTTCTGGATATATGGGACCAAAAAACTTCAGAGACTTAGAAGCATTAAATCCTGAATTAACAGATGTTATTGAGTATGGTTTCTTTACATTCTTAGCTAAACCAATGTTCTTATTCTTACAGTTTTTACAAGGTTATATTGGAAACTGGGGTTGGACAATTGTTGCTTTAACAATTTTTATTAAGTTAATACTTTATCCTTTATCATACAAAGGTATGGTATCTATGCAAAAACTTAAAGATTTAGCTCCTAAGATGAAAGAAATCCAAGCTAAATATAAAGATGATAAACAAAAACAATCTACACATATGATGGAACTTTATAAAAAACATGGTGCAAACCCAATGGGTGGTTGTCTACCATTAGTTTTACAGATTCCAGTATTCTTTGCTATCTATAGAGTATTACTTAACTCAATTGAGTTAAAAGGTGCAGAGTGGATTATGTGGATCCATGACTTAGCTGAGATGGACCCTTATTTTGTATTACCTATTTTAATGGGTGCTTCAATGTTCTTACAACAAAAAATTACACCTAATACTATGCAAGATGAAATGCAAAAGAAGATTTTCCAAATGTTACCAATTATATTTACATTCTTCTTCTTGTGGTTCCCTGCAGGATTAACGCTTTACTGGTTTATAAATAACGTATTTACAATTTCTCAACAATACTATATTAATACATTATTTGAAAAACAAAGAGCTGCTAAAAAATAGGGAGTCTATTATGAAAAAGTTTGAAGCAAAAAGTTTAGAAGAAGTTTATGAATTAGCGTCAAATGAATTTAGTTGTTCAATTACTCAATTAGATATTGAGATTGAACAACAGCCAAGTAAGGGTTTTTTAGGGTTTGGTAAAAAAAGTGCAATTATTTCTGTTACTGAGAAAAGAAATAATAGAAGAGATAATAGAAGACCTAAAGAACAGAAATTTAGAAAAAAAGATATAAAAATTGAAGAAGTATCTAAAAAGATAGATGATTCAAATAAAGCAGATGAGAAAAGAGCTCATCAAAAAAGAAAAAAAGAAGCTAGAAGAAAAGAACAGCCTAAATTAAATGATGTTCCAAAAGTAGAATCAAAAGAAAAAATCTTTGATAATTTTTACAACGAATCAAAATCTCAAAAAGAGGTTGCAAAAATTGTTGTTAAAAAAGACAAAGGTGAAATTGTAAGTGAAGTAAATGAAGGCTTACAATCTTTATTCAAAGATACTTGTTATTCAATAGATAATATAAAAGTAGAATTTTTTGATGAAGCTACTTTATATATAGAATTTACAGGAGCTGACTCAGCTTTACTAATTGGTAAAGAAGGGTATAGATATAAAGCACTTTCATATATTTTATTTAACTGGATTAATGAGAAATATGGATTAATGCTAAGACTAGAAGTTGCTGAATTCTTAAAAAATCAAGAAACTTCAATTCATACATATTTAGAACCAGTAATTGAAACAATCAAAGAAAAAGGTAGTTTCAAAACAAAACCTCTTGATGGAATATTAGTTCATATAGCACTTAAAAAATTAAGAGAAGAATTTCCTGATAAATATGTTGCTGTTAAAACAAATGTAAGAGGGGACAAATACGTTCTTGTAAATGAGTACAGAAGTAAAGAGCAATAAAAATTGATAGATGATAATACAATTGTAGCAATTGCTACAGCCAATGGAATTGGTTCCATTTCAATAATTAGAGTTAGTGGTAAAGATGCTTTACCTATAGCTCTAAAACTTTCAAAGAGAAAAGACTTACAACCCCGCCTTGCAACACTTAGTTCAATATACAATTTAAATGATGAAGTAATTGACGAAGCACTTTTAATCTATTTTAAAAATCCTTTTTCATTTACTGGTGAAGATATAGTTGAATTTCAATGTCATGGTGGTATTGCTATATCAAATATTATTATGAATGAAGTAATAAAATGCGGTGCAAGAGCAGCTCAACCTGGAGAATTTTCTAAAAGAGCTTTTCTTAATGGAAAAATAGACTTAACAAAAGCGGAAGCCATTGCAAAAATTATTGAAGCAAGAAGTGAAGATGCAGTTAAACTTCTAGCCCGTCAATTAAAAGGTGAACTTACAAACTTTGTAAATGATATTAGAGAAGACTTATTATTCATGCTTGCCTACACTGAAGTTAGTATTGATTATGCAGAAGATGATTTACCAAGTGATATTTTTGAGCAAATTGAAAATAAACTTGATAAGATAAAAGTGAAATTAGTTGATACTCTTGCTGCTAGTAAAAGAAGAGAAGGGTTAATTGAAGGCTTTAAAGTTGCAATTGTTGGAAAACCAAACGTAGGAAAATCTTCACTTCTAAATAAATTATTAAACTTTGATAGGGCTATTATCTCAGATATTGCAGGGACTACAAGAGATACGATTGAAGAGTCTGTAAAGATTGGAACTCATATTATTAAAATCGTTGATACAGCAGGTATCCGTGAAGCGAATGATGTTATTGAAAAGATAGGAATAGAAAAATCTATTGAAGCTATACTTGAAGCAGATATTGTTATCTCTTTATTTGATAATAGTAATGAACTTGATGCTGAAGATGAAAAGATTTTAAGAATTTTAGAAGAGAATAACAATAAAGAAATAATAAAAGTTTTAAACAAAACAGATTTAGATAATAAGTTTGATAAAACTAAATTAAATGATTTTATTGAATTAAGTACAAAACAAACTATCAATCCTTTAATTTTTAAAGTTGAATCTATATTAGATTTAAATACTCATAGCTGTCTCTTATACACATCTCCGAGCCCA
>CAJXPH010000220.1 GCA_913057765.1 uncultured Campylobacteraceae bacterium | reverse complement strand
TCTACACTATCCTCTTCGTCGGCAGCGTCAGATGTGTATAAGAGACAGATATTATAATATGCTTGTTTTGTATCTAGTACCGTTGATGATATATTTTTAACTGTTTCAAAGTTTGAAGCTTCAAGGTTTTTTTTAGCTGATTTAATTTGATTTGAAGTTTTTCCAAAATCATATAACAACTGGCTAGCACTCAATGTGTATCCGGTTACATTATTATCAGTAAATTTTGTTCCACCACTTTTTATATCGTATCTCGCTAGTTCTCCAGAAAGGGAAATTTTTGGAAGGTAATCTGTCTTTGATAAATTGTATGAAGCTTTTTCTTTTTCTTGAGTATATTTACTTATTTTGATATTACTATTATTTTCAACTGCAATATTTATTAATTCTTCAAGTGAAATATTTTTTGCATAGGTATTTGATAATAATGAGATTAAACAAATAGCTGATATTAGTTTTGCTTTATTAAACATTTGAAACTCCATCTTTATGTATTTCTTTATTGTTACTTTTGCCTTCTCTTAATCTTTGTAAAATTACAAATAATACAGGAGTTAAAAGTAGTGTTAAAATTGTCGACATAACCATTCCTCCAAATACAGCAGTACCTAGAGATTGTCTTGAAGCTGCTCCTGCTCCTGTTGCATAAACAAGTGGAAGAATTCCTAATAGAAATGAGAATACTGTCATTAAAATAGCTCTTAATCGTACCGTCGAAGCTTGAATAGCTGAATCAACTATTGAGACGCCTTGTTCTCTAAGCTCTTTTGCAAATTCAATAATTAGAATTGCATTTTTAGAGGACATTCCTATTAAAAGGACAAGACCAATTTGTGTATATGTATCATTTAAAAGTCCTGCCATCATATTAGCTCCTAGTGCTCCAAACATAACTGCTGGAATTGGAAGCATAATCATTAATGGCATCATCCAAGATTCATATTGAGCTGCAAGGAATAAAAATACCATTAGTAAAGACAGTGCAAAAATATAAATAGCTGCATTACCTGCTTCTTTCTCTTGTAAAGACATTCCTGCAAATTCATATCCGACTGAAGTAGGAAGTGTTTGTTTTGCAATCTCCTCAAGAGCTTTTAGTGCATCTCCTGAACTAAATCCATCTTTTAAATTATGAAGTCCATTAATTGCAATACTTTGATATCCATTGTAGTGGGTAATTGTATTTGCCCCAGTAACTTGGCTGATTTTAACAACTGTACTTAAAGGAATCATATTTCCATCAATATTTTTTACAAAGAAGTTATTGATATTTGCTTTTTCTGCTCTAAATTTTTGATCTGCTTGCACAAATACTTTATAAGTTTTACCAAACTTATTAAAATCATTTACATAAAGTGAACCAAGATTTGCTTGAAGTACTCCAAATACATCATCAAGTTTTAATCCTAATGATGAAATTTTATCTCTATTTACATCGATATTAAACTGAGGATAGTTTGCATTAAAAGTTGTATATGCATACATTATTGATTTATCTTGATTTACTTTCCCTATAAATTCTTGAGCAATTTTTTGGAATTCATTTATTGGCATACCTTGTAGATTTTGAAGTTTTATATCAAAACCACCAACAGCCGATAATCCAGGGATTGAAGGCATATTAAATACTCGCACTTTAGCATTATCTATTTGTTTTGATGTTTCTTGATTTATGCTAGCCATAATACTTTTTATTGAAGTTTCTACACTTGTTCTTTCTTCCCAGTCATTTAATACTATAAAAATAGTAGCAGTTGAAGAATCAATTGCTCCTGTTAATATATTAAATCCAGGAATACTTAGAACATCTTTAATCCCTTCTGTTTTTAAAATAATATCAGTGACTTTTGCAGTTGCTTCACTTGTAATATTTAAAGTTGTACCAACTTCTAATGCAATTGACGAAACTAATGTACCTTGATCTTCATCTGGAATAAAACCAGATGGAAGAACTTTAAAAGCAAAGAAAGTTGCACCTAATAATAATAGATAAACTAAAATTGCAACATACCAAAATTTGATAATTTTTTCTAGAACTATTTTATATCCATTTTTAAATTTTTCTAAACCTCTATCAAAGCCTTCAAAGATAAAATTCTTTTTTTCATTTACTTGCTTTTTCTTTAAAATTGTTGCACATAATGCTGGGGACAAAGTTAATGCATTGATAGATGAAATGATTACGGCAAAAGCAATTGTAGTTGCAAATTGTTGGTAAAGAGCACCTGATATACCAGGAATAAAAGTAACTGGTATAAATACTGCAAGAAGTACTAGTGTTGTAGAAATTACAGGAGTAAAAACTTCTTTCATTGCAAGTGTTGTAGCTTCTTTAAGTGTTAAATCTGGATTTTTAGCTAAGTTCGTTTCAACATTTTCAACAACAATAATTGCATCATCAACAACAATACCAATGGCTAAAATAAGTCCAAAAAGAGTTAATGTATTGATTGAAAAATTCATTGCCATAAGTAGGGCAAAGGTACCAATTAATGACACAGGAATAGCTACTGCTGGAATGATTGTTGTTCTAAATGATTGTAAAAAGAAATAAACAACTAATAGAACTAAGGCAAGAGCTTGTAGAAGTGTTATTACTACTTCTTGAATAGAAACCTTCACAAATTTGGTTGTGTCATAGGTGGCTTCTATACTAAGCCCTTGAGGTAGTCTAGGTTTTAGTTGCTCTAGTTTTTCTGCAATTTTATTTGCTACATCAAGAGCATTTGCCCCTGGCTGCTGATAGATTCCTAGTAGGGCAGTTTCTTTATTATTTACATTTGCTCCCCAACCATAAACTTCAGCTCCAAGTTCCACTCTTGCTACATCTTTTAATTTTACTCTTTTATTTTCAACTTCTTTTACAATAATATTTTCAAATTCTTTTACAGATGAAAGTCTAGTTTTTGAAGTCAAGGTATATTGAAATTTATTTGTACTCGCACTAGGCGATGCACCAATACTTCCAAGGGCTGCTTGTAGATTTTGATTTCTAATGGCTGTTGTTACTTCATTTACTGTTAATCCTAAGTTTGAAAGTTTATTTGGATTTATCCAGATTCTCATAGAGTATTTTTTCTCACCTAAATTCTGAACGTCACCAATCCCTTCAATTCTTTTTAATTCTTCAACAATATTTATACTTGCAAAGTTTGATAAGAAAAGTGCGTCATGAGATGGGTTTGTTGATTTTAAAGATAAAATTTGAACCATTGAAGTAGATTTTTTCTTTGTAGTAACACCATTTTGTTTAACTGATTCTGGTAAAAAAGGAGTTGCTAAAGAGACTCTATTTTGTACATCAATGGCAGCTGTGTTTAAATCATAGCCAGATTTAAAATATAAATTTATATTCGAACTTCCATCAGATGATGAGTTTGATTCCATATAAATCATTCCCTCAATACCATTTAATTGTTCTTCTATTGGTTTAGTTACACTTGTTTCAACAGCACTTGCACTTCCTCCTGTATAGTTTGCACTAACTGAAATACTTGGAGGAGTAATTTCTGGAAATTGAGCAATAGGAAGTAAGTTTAATGAAATAAGTCCAACAATAATGATAAAAAGTGAAAGTACTTTTGCAAATATCGGACGTTTTATAAAAAAGATTGAAAACATTTTATTTCCTATTTTTTAATTGGGTTTGGAACTTCGTTCACAATTACTTCTTGATTTTCTTGAAGCTTACTTGTTGCACTTACAATAACTTTTTTACCTACATTTAGTCCAGATTTAATAATGACTAAATCCTTATTACTGTAATCAACTTTTACTTGAGTTTTTTGAATTTTACTTTCAGAATTTACTGTATAGACGAAGAATCCTAATTGGTCTTGAGATAAAGTATTTGGATGAACTGCTATAACAGGTATCTTGTCAGTAACGAATAGTTTAATATTTACAAAAGTTCCAGGATATAGTAATTCTTTGTCATTGTTAATAGTTGCTCTCATTCCAACTGTCCCTGTTGTTTCATTAGTAACACTATCTATAAAATCAACTTTCCCTTTTAGTCCTAGTTCAATATTTTCTATATCTTCAGGAAGGACGATAACTTTAGGATATTTCTCTGATTTGTATTGATTTAATAAAAATACTTCTTTGCTACTTGGGTTAAAGTTTACATATAAATCATTTGATTGAACAATATTTACTAATTTATCTGAGGTAGTTACATTATTTCCAATATCAATTAAAGACTTTCCGACTTTTCCAAAAATAGAGGCCTTGATAATTGTATCATCTACGTCTATTTGAGCTTCTTTAATAGTTGCATTATCTGAATTTATAATTGCTTGTAATTGTCTTTGATTAGCAACTAACTCATCAAGTTTTTCCCTTGGGGCTAAACCTTTTTGTACTAGTGGTTTATATCTTTTTACATTTGCGATTGCAAGATTTAAATTTGCTCTATCTTTTTGTAAAGAAGATTTTTTTTGAGATAAAATTGCTTTATATGCTCTATCATCTATTTTAAAAAGTTTTTGACCTTTTGTTACAGTATCTCCTGCTTTAAAGTAAACTTCTTTTAATTCCCCAGCAACCTTTGCAGTGATAAATACATTATTTTTAGCTTCAGTTTTCCCTGAAAAATTCACCCATATTGGATAAGTCTCTTTTTTCATTGTGTGAACTTGTACTTCAGATTTTTTAACTTCTTGTACTTCGATTTTTTTTTCTTCTGTTTTTTTGTCATTGCAACCTGAAAAAACTAATAGAGAAGACACTATCAAAATTGATGTTAGTATTTTTTTATTTGTATGCAAAATTTGGCCTTTTTTGTTTTATAATTTTCTTATAATCGATGCTATTTTTATT
>CAJXPH010000219.1 GCA_913057765.1 uncultured Campylobacteraceae bacterium | reverse complement strand
ATCTACACTATCCTCTTCGTCGGCAGCGTCAGATGTGTATAAGAGACAGATTAAAAGATTATCTAAAAGCATTAAAAAGAACTACTAAGGAAATTGAGAAACTTCCTTTTCATAAGCTTGATAATGATGCTAATCTTTTAAAAGAGGCTTTCGATATTGCTTATAAGAATGATGTTTTCGCTTTATATAAATTAGATGCTAGTATTCAAGACGATTTAAAACTAAAATTATTTTCTAAACTAACAAAGTATTCTGGATCTTTATCTTTTTTAGCAATTCAAATACTTGCAGCAAATAGTATCATGAGAAAAAATGATTTTGTAAGAAAAAGTATATATCTAAATAAAAAATGTGGTATTGCAATAAATCATTTAAGATCAAATACTACTGTTGTCTATGCTAAAGAAGAAAAAGATGGATATAGATTAACAGGTACATTAACTTGGGCAAGTGGATACAAAATTTTTGATAATTTATTAATAGGATTTCATTTTAATGGAAAAGAACATGAAGTATTAGCAAAATTTGAAGAGATTAATGGCTTTAAAGTGATTGAAGCTCCTGAAACTTTTGTTGGACTTGCACTAAATACAGTAAATATAGAACTAAAAGATTTTTTTGTAAAAGAAGAAGATATCGTCTCTTCAAATACGATTGGTAATTATACAAAAAATAAATCTCTCTCAAAAACTGTTCATTATGCTCTATTCTCACTAGGGCTAGGAGCTATTAAATATATAGAAGATGCAGATTTAAAATTCACTTCAAAAAAGAGATTGAAAAAACTTAAAAAAGAGTTTCTATATACAGAAAATGGTAGAAAACTTGATGAACTGAGAATTACTCTATTCAATTTAGTTCAAAAAATAGTTACTATAGGAATGATAAAAAATGGTGGAAAATCAATATTAATTGAAAAGAATTTACAAAGATATTATAGAGAATTGATAATGTTTAATTCAAATGGCCTTAATCAAGATATTAAGGAACTTTTCTTAGATGAATTCATTATTGGAGGGAATAAAGTATATGCCTAAGAAGGCATATATCCTTCTTTAAGCTCCACCACCAACTTCAGATTTTAAGTCACCATGAAGATCATTGTGAGGAATACTATCATTAATATCTTCAGCTTTATGTAATGCTTTGATTACCTCTTCTAAGTTTTTATAAGGGATTTCAATTAATCCTGTTCTTTCACCATTTTCAACTCTATGAATTCTTGCAACAGGACTACTAAACTCACCATATGGTTTTTCTACATGAGTAATAGTGATTTGATCTTCTCTAAAATACTGTGCTAATACCACATCTTTTACTTTTATATATTCAGCCATAATCATTTCTCCTTAAGTTATATATATATATTTTAGCAGAAAAAAATGTATTTGTGAAAAATATTAAGTTTTAATTAATATTATAAGATCTTTTGTAAACTTAAGTATCAAATAGGCTTTTATTGAGGTTTAAATGACTTTGTAGTTTTACATACATGAGGGAAAAGACAATTGTCACAATCTGGACTAATTGCTTTACATGTATATCTTCCAAAGAGTACCATTGCTTGATGAAAAATATGTAAATCATCTTTTAGTTTCTTAACTAAATGAGCCTCAGTTTGTTCAACTGTTTTACCATCACTTAATCCCAGTCTATGAGAAACTCTATAAACATGAGTATCAACAGCCATCAAATTTGCACCTTCAAACTCAATCATAAAAACATTTGCAGTTTTGTTTCCAACCCCTGCTAGTTTCATAAGTTCTTTTTGAACTCGAGGAATTTCACCATCGTAATTTGCAATTACACTTTGTGCCATTTTAATGATATTTTTTGATTTGTTGTTAAAAAAAGAACAAGATTTTAGTAAATCTTTTACATCATCTAAAGAAGCATCTGCAAGTTCAAAGACTGATGGATACTTTTCAAAAAGTGCAGGAGTTATGATATTTACTCTTTTATCAGTACACTGTGCACTTAAAATAATAGCTATTAATAATTCATACTCATTTTTATAACTTAACTCAGTTACAGCATCAGCATATTTTTCTTGAAATGCTTCTTTTATAATTTGTATTTCTGCTTTTGTTGCTTTTTTCATTTATTTTTTTCTCTTATTATCAGTTATAGTTTTTTTAATTTTTCAATTTCATTACGGATTCGAATAGCCTCTTCAAAATGTAAATCCTTAGCTGCTTTCTTCATCTGTTGATTTAATTCAATCAACATCTTTTTTCTCTCCGCTGCTGGCATTTTTTCCAATTTATCCATTTTCCAAGCTACGTCATCATACTCTTCAAGTTTTAGATTTTCATCAAGTGTTCTTTTTGTACTCTTTGGAGTGATTCCATTTTCTTTATTATGGGTATCTTGGATCTCTCTTCTTTTATTTGTTAAATCAATTGCATACTTCATAGAGTCTGTTATTCTTTTTGCAAATAAAATCACTCTTCCATTTTCATTTCTCGCTGCCCTACCCATAGTTTGGACAAGTGAGGTTTTACTTCTTAGGAAACCTTCTTTATCTGCATCTAAGATAGCTACAAGTGAAGTTTCTGGAATATCTAACCCTTCTCTTAAAAGATTGATTCCAACAAGCACATCAAACTCTCCTAGTCTTAATTCACGTATAATTTGATTTCTTTCAATTGCATCAATATCAGAGTGCATATATTTTACTTTCATTCCTAAATCAGAATAGTAAGAAGTAAGCTCTTCTGCCATTTTTTTAGTTAGTACTGTAACTAAAACTCTTTCATTTTTTACAGTTACTTTTTTAATCTCATCATGAAGTTTCTCAACTTGGAACTCTGAATCAATTATCTCAATTGTTGGGTCAAGTAATCCTGTTGGTCTTATAACTTGCTTGGCAACAACATCACTTAGCTCAATCTCAAGAGGAGCAGGTGTTGCACTTACAAAAAGATAATGGGGAGATTTTTTTATGAACTCTTCAAACATTAAAGGTCTATTATCCATTGCACTTGGAAGTCTAAATCCATAATCAACTAAAACTTCTTTTCTACTTCTATCTGCCGCATGCATTCCTCTAAACTGAGGTAATGATACATGAGATTCATCAACGATAAGAAGAAAGTCTTTTCCAATTTGTTCAAAATAGTTCATCATTGAATATGGAGTTTCCCCTGGTTCTAAACCAGTTAAATGTCGTGCATAGTTTTCAATTCCTTTACACAAACCTGTACCTTCTACCATTTCTAAATCAAATTCTACTCTTTGTTTTAGTCTTTGATATTCTACTCTTCTATCTTCTTTTTCATAGTATTTTAATCTATCATCAAGTTCTTCTTCAATCTGCTTTACTGCACGTCCTAGATTCTCACTAGTAACAACAAAGGGATTAACGGAATAGATAATTGCTTCATCTAAATCTTTTTCTTTATCATTTGTTAAATATTCATGCTTTGAAATAGATTCAACCTCATCGCCGAAAAATTCAACTCTAATAAATTCACCTTCATAGTAAGCAGGGAAAATATCAATTACATCTCCATTTACTCTAAAGTCTGCTCTATCAAAAAAATTATCATTTCTTTTATAACCCATTTCTACAAGTTTAAGTAATAATTGTCTTTGAGAATATTCAAACCCTACTTCAATTCTTTGAACCATTGCTTTATACTCTTCTGGATTTCCTAAACCGTAGTTAGCAGATACAGAAGCAATAACAATTACATCATCAAAAGAAAGTAGCGAAGCAGTTGTACTTAGTCTCATTCTTTCAAGTTCACTATTAATTGCAGAATCTTTTTCAATAAATAAGTCAGTCCTAGGAATATATGCTTCAGGTTGGTAATAATCATAATAAGAGATAAAATATTCAACATGATTGTTTGGAAAAAATTGTTTAAATTCAGAATATAACTGTGCAGCAAGAGTTTTATTATGAGTCATTATAAGTGTAGGCATTTTAGTTTTTTCAATAACTTTTGCCATAGTATATGTCTTACCCGAACCAGTAACACCTTCTAGTGTTGTATATTTATTTCCATTTAAAATAGAATCACTGATTTGTTTAATTGCAGTAGGTTGATCTCCTGCTGGTTCATATTCACTGTTAACTATAAATTCAGAGATAAACTATCCTTTTATTTTTTATATTTTTTATAATTTGCTAAGAAATAAAACATTATAGATACATCTCTATTTGTCCAAATATGTTTTTTACATAAAGTATCTTTTGTCTCTTCAATTTTTACATAGTTTTCATATTTTTTAATAATACTTCTCATGAAATTCTTCATATCATTTTCACTGGCATTTAATAAAAAAGGATGGAAAATATCTTCTTTATTTGGAATAAAAAACTCTTCATTTCTCTTAAACATCATTAAAAGAAAAGATATTTGCCAACTATGCCATTCTTTTTTGTCTAATGCATTTATATCCATAGTTTTATAGTCAAATATCTTATAAGCATCATATACTTTTCTAACTATATTAATAAGTTCAGTTTTAGATAATTTTTCAATATTTGGGGGAAGAAATAATCCTAAGATATTTGGCATAGGTACCTCTTCTAAAACTCTACTCTTTTTAATTGGTTTTTTAATGCTTGTTGGTTTTTTATTTAAAAGCATTATTACAGCTAAAATTAAAATTATTATTAAAACAAGTACCACGATAATCATGGTTATGCTAAAACTACTCACAGAACCTCTCCTTTGAAGCCTTCAGTTAAGACAGTATATTTTTTATCACAAAATAGTGATGGGATATTTACATATTGTTGATTATTTGAAATTAATTCTTTTCCTTGATGAAAATGACCTGTCTCTTATACACATCTGACGCTGCCGACGAAGAGGATAGTGGAGATCTC
>CAJXPH010000218.1 GCA_913057765.1 uncultured Campylobacteraceae bacterium | reverse complement strand
TACGAGATCCTCTCTGGTCTCGTGGGCTCGGAGATGTGTATAAGAGACAGTCCCTGTAGATTGTAATAAGAGGCATGAAGCACTTTTAACTACTCTTGACAACTCAAATGATTGGGCTTTTGTCGAATTAGAAGAGGGACAAATTTCTAATTGTACTTTTTATAAAGAACGAACTGATATTGACTGTTGGGTTGAAACAGTTGTTGTTATAAATGAACAAGAATATGTATGGCAATTTATTGAAGAAAATATCATGGTACTTGTTGCTCCAGTTCAAAGAAGTATTGATGAAGTTGTAGAAGCTTTTCTTTTTAGAGAGTTACATGATTTAAACGTATAGTCCTTTTTTATTTGATTAAATAATATTATAATCATTAGTTTATTGTTCGGGTAGCTCAGGGGTAGAGCACTACGTTGACATCGTAGGGGTCGGAAGTTCAAATCTTCTCTCGAACACCATTCTCACTATCCTAAATCTAATTTATAAATACCTAGAATTTATTGCTTCCTTGCATGATTCTTATATAAGAAGAAGTAATTTAAATTTAAAGTATCCTAAAAACACTTTTTTATAATTAATACATAAATAACTTTTATATACTTTACGATAAACTTTTTCCCTTAGATGTTTTACATCATATTAATACAAGGGAATAGGGAAGATGAAATTTTTACTAAAACTAACATTACTTGCGTCATTAGTTTTTTCAACTACATTTGCAGCTGAAAAAGTATATAAATTCAAAATGGCTACAACATGGGGACCAACTGCTGCACCACTTATTGATTCAGCAAAGAATATGGCGAAAATTGCAGAAGCAATGTCAAATGGACAAATTAAAATTAGAGTTGATGCTGCTAATAAACACAAAGCACCATTAGGTATCTTAGATATGGTAAAAGGTGGTCAGTATGACATGGGTCACTCTGCATCTTATTATTGGAAAGGAAAAGATATTGCAACTTTACCTTTTACATCTATGCCATTTGGTATGACTGCTCCTGAACAATATGCTTGGTTTTACCAAGGTGGTGGATTAGAATTAATGCAAAAAGTTTACTCAAAACATGGTGTTATGTCTTTCCCTGGTGGAAGTACTGGTGTTCAAATGGGTGGATGGTTTAAAAAAGAGATTAAATCTTTAGCTGATTTAAAAGGTCTTAAAATGAGAATCCCTGGATTTGCTGGTGAGATTATGGCTAAATTAGGTGTTCAAGTTACTAATATGGCTCCTGGTGAACTATATACATCTTTAGAAAGAAATACTATTGATGCATTAGAATGGGTTGGTCCTTCAATGGATATTAATATGGGATTCCATAAGATTGCACCTTTTTATTATACAGGATGGCATGAACCAGCATCAGAAATGCAATTTTTAGTTAATGAAAAGTCTTTTAATAAATTACCTAAACATTTACAAGAAATTCTTACTGTTGCTATGAGAGTTGCAGCATATGATATGTATTCACAAAATTACGATATGAATGCTAATGCATGGGCTAAAATGAGTTCAGAATACCCAAATATTCAAGTTAAAACATTTTCAAAAGAAATTATGGATGCTATGAAAAAAGCAAATACTGAACTTAGAGCAGAAGTGTCTGCTAAGTCTCCTGAATTAAAAGAGGTTTTAGACCATCAAGATGCTTATATGAAAAAAGCTAGAGAATGGACTAGAATGTCTGACTTCCTTTATTTAAAAGATAACTTTAAATAGTAAGGTTTTCTCCTTTTGGAGAAACCTTAAAAACCGTTAGGATTAAAGCCTCCTGACGGGTCAAATCCTGTATTAAATCCACTGTCAAAACCTGAATCAAATTGCACTAAACTTTTATCTTCAAGCCCAGCTTGTACAGATTTCATTCTTAAGTTCATGATGTCAGTCTTTGGGTCTATAAATTGTGGACATACTAAAGTACAGTTTCCGCATAAAGTACAATCCCATACACCATTGTCTTGAATAGAGTTTATTATATCAATGGTATTTTCTTCTTTTTTATCATTTACATATCTTAGTGCTCTAGTTAATGCATATGGACCTAAAAACTCTTTATTCACTTCATACACAGGGCAAGAACTAAAACAGCTTTGACAAAGGATACAGTTACTTTGTATATCAATTAACTTTTCATCTTTTGTTGTTATTTCTTGATTGCTTAATTTTTTTAAATATGTTTTACTATTCTTTAAAAATTTTTCTTCATGGGATAAATCTATAACTAAATCTCTTAATATTTTTGAGTTATTAATTGGTTCAATTAAATCATTTTCATTTAACTGTGTTTTACAAGCTAATTTTTCTACTCCATTTACTTTTATTGCACAGCTCCCACAAACACCAGTTCGGCAACCGCATCTATAAGTAAGAGTATTATCTTGTTGAGTTTTTATCTCTATTAGTGAGTTTAATATTGTTTCAGCATGTTTAACTTCAAATTCATCTGTTCTTGAATGAGGATTTTTTTCTGAATCAAATCTTTTAATTTTTAATTTCATAATATTTCCTCAAGATTTATATTAAGTGAGTTATTATCCATGAATAGAATAGTATTTCTATCATATTCTACTGATTCATCTGTAAAATCAGTTCTATAATGAGCGCCTCTACTTTCTTTTCTAGTTATTGCACTAAGTAGAATAGTATGGGCTAATTCAATCATATTTTTATATTCAATTAAATCTGTTAGATTTTTGTTAAATATTTTACTTTTGTCATTTATCCCAATTTGAGATAATTCATCTTTCCATTCTAATACTTGACCTAATAAATCTTTCATAGGTTTTTCTTCTCTAAAAAGTCCAACATTTTTGAAAAATAACTTTCCTAACTCTTTTTTTCTTTTATAAAAATCTATTTTTACATCATTTGTAAATATATTTTCAATATTTTTTTTGTCACTTAAAAATTGTTTACCTTCTTTCTTTTCAATTATATTTTCATCTTTTGCTTTCTTTGCAGCATTTATTCCTGCAACTTTTCCAAAAGTAATAATTTCTAATAAAGAATTCCCTCCTAATCTATTTGCTCCATGTATGCCACTTTGACTACATTCTCCACAAGCATACAGATTCTCTATAGAACTTTTTGTTTCTATGTTAGTGATAATACCACCCATACTATAGTGTGCTGATGGGTTGATAGGAATTAGGTCTTCTTCCATTTTTAATTGCATAAACTCTTGGACTAGCCTTCTTTCTTGTGGCATAGCTTCATTTATTTTGTTAAGCCCTAAATGCCTTAGGTCAAGATAAACTTTTTTACCTTCTTCATACTTTTTGTATATTGCACGGGCAACTTCATCTCTTGGCTTAAGTTCGTCAATAAATCTATTTCCTTCACTATCAACTAAATATCCGCCTTCTCCTCTGGCACTTTCACTTATTAATATATTTTTGTTTTCTAGTGCGGTTGGATGGAATTGTATAAACTCCATGTTTGAGATTTTTGCTCCAGCTTTTAGAGCACAAGCAATTCCATCACCTGTAGATGAATAAGAGTTTGTTGTAAAACCATTATAAATCCCAGCATATCCACCCGTTGCTAATATTACAGTTTTGGCTTTTATCTCTTTTACTTGCGTGTTTTGAATGTCAAGAGCAGTTATCCCTCTAACTGTATTATTCTCTGTTATTAAGTTTATCAGTTGATGTTCATTATAAAACTCTATATTTTCTTTTAAACATTGATCATAAAGAGTGTGTAGAATTTTTAGACCAGTATAATCTGAACTATAACAAGTTCTTTTTGCTTTTGTACCACCAAATTTTCTTTGTGAAATATTAGATTCACTATTTCTACTAAATGGGACACCTATAGAATCTAACCAACTTATAGTATCTTTTGAATTAGTACAAAAATATTCAATATTTTTTTTATTCCCTAATTTATGAGATGCTTTGTACGTGTCGTTGATGTAAGTTTCTACAGAATCACCTTTTGTTTCATTCAATACTGCGTTAATCCCACCTTGAGCTTGACAAGTTTGAGAGTGAGTAGGGTAGGTTTTTGATATAACTACAACATTCGCACCTTCTTTTTTAGCATTTAATGCGGCAGTTAATCCTGCTCCACCCGAACCAATTATTAAAACATCAATCATGTTATTCCCAAAATTCTTTTAATTCTTCTTTAGAAGTAACTTTTTCATCATTTTCTGTTTTCTCTTCCAATGCATCTAAATCTAGTTCATCTATTTTTGCCAGTGCTTTTTCAAAATCATCTTCTTCTAAATCACTATTAAATGTTTCATCTTCTGATCTTGATATAGGCTCATTTATAGTTTTTTTTGTAAGACTACTTTGTTTTTTGTTGGGCTGATTATCTAACATTTCTTTTAATGCAATGTATTCACTCATCATCTCTTCATATTGAGCGAAAGCTAAAAGCATAAAACTAGGTTTCCCATCTCTTAATATTATTGCTTTTTCAATATCATTTTTTTGCAGCTTGTCAAATACCATTTTACTTTTTCTAATAAGCTCTGTTGATGAGAACATTTCTTCTGATGTATACTGTAGTGGGTTCATATTGGCTCCTATACGTATTATAATACGTATTATAATATGTTTATAATACATTTGTCAATAGAAGTATTAATTACAAATACATAAGTACTGAATAATCTATCCTTAATTATGGTCTGATGTAATAATACATTAGTTTACCATTGATACTGGGATTTGTGAATTTTATTTAGTCATTTATAAATTTTATAATCATATCTAATTATGTTTTATTATACGTATTTTATATCTTCATCATTTTAATTATTTCAGAGCAATAGCATATATTTTATACCTGTCTCTTATACACATCTGACGCTGCCGACGAAGAGGATAGTGTAG
>CAJXPH010000217.1 GCA_913057765.1 uncultured Campylobacteraceae bacterium | reverse complement strand
ACACTATCCTCTTCGTCGGCAGCGTCAGATGTGTATAAGAGACAGATTTACAATAAATACACCTAAGAAAATTAGTATAGTCCCAATACAATCTATTAAATCAATATCTTCATTTATAAAAAAATATCCAATTATTAATGCAACTATTGGAGGAATATATGTTACCGATGCAGCAGCAACTGCCCCTAGTTCTTCTATAATATAATAGTATAAAATATAAGCTAATCCAGTTCCTAATAAACTTAATCCTATAATCATTCCTAAAAATATGTGAGTGTCATTTTTTATATTAATGATTCCATTAAAGTCTGTTATTAATAATAGAGTTAATAATGCAAATCCTAGTTGATAAGTTGCTAATGCTGAAAAATGGATTTTTAAAGGTGATAAAAACTTTTTTGCATAAACAAATGATGAGCCAAGTATTAATGAACCAAATACCACATCAAAAATTCCTTCTATATTAGAGTTGAAAATATTTTCATTAAATGGTTTTGCTATCAATACAACTCCAATTATACCAATTAATATTCCAATAATTCTTATATTTATTTTTTCTTCTTTAATAAAAAGAACTGCTAAAAAAAATGCAAATAAAGGGATAGAACCACTTAATGCCCCCATTACTCCAGATAAAAGAGTAGATGATGCCTTAACAAAGAAATAATAGTAAACAGTAGTTCCAAGTAATGACATCACAAAAAAATGAAAACTATATTTGAAATGATTTAAAGTCATTGATTTTTTGTAAAAAGAGTATGCTAGAACTGGCATAAATCCAAAAAAAACTCTTAAGAATACAATTTGTAAAGGTGTTATTAATTCTGTTGCCCATTTCATATATATAAAATTGCTACCCCAAATTATACCTAGGGATATAAATGCAATTATAGGTAATTTATTATTCATATTTTCTCCATTTGACTTTAAGGTCAAATGAATTGTAATTCAATTGACCTTAAGGTCAACTGATATTATAGGCATTTTAGTGAGTTAAAATAGTTTTCTACTTCATCAATACATTCATTGTATATTTCAAAGTTTTGTGATTTTTTTGCTGTAGAAACACAACCTTCCAGTGAAGCAACTAAATAAATTGATAATCTTTTTGGATTTGAGTGTGTAATTTCTTTATTTTCTATTGCTTTAAGAATTGCTCCTTCAATGATTTCTTCAAATCTTATATATATTTTTTCTAACTCAACTTTGAAATCATTATCTCTATGAGATAATTCTTGTACTAAATTATTTAGTCTACATCCATTACATACACTTTGATTACTACTTTCTCTAAAAACCTTTAGTATTTCTTGAACATAGTTTTCTTTTACTTCTAATAGCACACCATATTTTTTTTCTATATACTTACTTAGATTTTCTTTTATCATGGTAAGAGTTAATTCTCTTTTTGATTTAAAATAATGATACATTGAACCTTTATTAACACCCACATCTTTTAAAATTTTGTTTATTGAAGACGCTTCATATCCATTTTTATGTATTTCTTCAAATGCTTTATCTAAAATTTTTTGTCTGATATCCAATTTTTGCCTTTATAATCATTATGTCACTAAGATAATACAATAAATCTCCTTTTTTAATATTTTTAAAAGAACAAGTTTAAAAGAAATCTTTTTACAAAAATACTAATAATTACTTAAAAAAAATCAGAGATAGCGATAAAACAATAACTTTCCTTAGTATTTGTTATTATAAACGGGCTTTTATCAAAAGTTAGGTAAAATCTTTTCCTTTAAATAGATAATGGAGTAGCAAATGTTTGGAATGGGTTTTATGGAAATATTTCTAATCGCCGTAGTAGCGATTGTTGCACTGGGACCTGAGAAGCTACCAACTGCCATGGTAGAAATAGCAAAATTTCTTAAAAAATTTAAATCTGGTGTTGAAGATGCCAAGTCTACACTTGATAATGAACTAAATATCACTGAAATGAAAGCTGAAGCGGCTAAATATAGAGCACAAATTGAAGATGCTAAATCTACTCTAAACTTAAAAGAGAATATGGATTTAGGCTTAGATAATATAATAAATGATGATAAAGAAAAAGATAGCACTAGTAATGATACCCCTAGTGAAGAAAAAATTTCTCTTAAAAAACCAAAAAAGAAAAAGAAAAAAGAAAAATTAATCAAAGAAGCAACAGAAGAGCCAGTAGTAGAACCAAAAGAAGAATCTAGTGCTGACAAAATGAACAAATTTAAAGTAGACTTCGATGAGTTAGAGGATGATAAATAATGCTTGAAGATTTAAAACCCCACATTGCAGACCTAAGAAGAAGACTTACCTATTCAGGGGCAGCATTAATTGTTGCTTTTTTTGCATGTTTCTTTTTTTATGAACCTATCCTAGAATGGATGATGTTACCAGCAAAAGAAATTTTACCTGCTGGCTCTTCTATGGTTGCAATTGAAATCCAAGAAACATTTTTTACAGCACTTAAAGTTTCATTTTTTGCTGGATTTATAATTTCATTGCCAGTAATATTTTGGCAATTATGGTTGTTTTTAGCACCTGGACTTTATGACCATGAAAAAAAGCTTGTATTTCCTTTTGTATTTTTTGCAACACTAATGTTTTTAATCGGTTCAAGTTTTGCTTACTATGTAGTTGTACCTTATGGATTTGACTTCTTAATCAACTTTGGTTCTACAGTTGTTACTGTTTTCCCAAGTATTGGTAAATATGTCGGATTTTTCACAAAACTATTATTTGGATTCGGAGTTGCTTTCGAATTACCTGTTATCACATTTTTCTTAGCAAAAATTGGACTAGTCGATGACAAAATGTTAAAAGACTTTTTTAAATACGCAATTGTGCTTATCTTTATAATGGCTTCATTATTAACACCACCAGATGTAGTTACACAATTCTTAATGGCAGGACCATTAATTTTCCTTTATATTGTTTCAATTTATATCGCAAAAGTATTTAATCCTGCAGAACCAATTGAAGAAGATGATGAAGACGAAGATGATGAAGAAGATGAAGTTGAAGAAAAATAAGAAAGATTTAGACCCACTTAAAACTTCTAGCTATGATTACTTTTTACCAAAAGAACTCATAGCTACACATCCTGTAACTCCAGCTGATAGTGCAAAACTTTTAGTTTATAATAGAGCTGATAATTCAATAACTCATACTACGTTTAAAAATTTAATGGATTTTTTACCAGAAAACATTTCAGTTTTTTTGAACGATACAAAAGTTATAAAAGCTAGAATTTTTGGACAAAAAGAATCAGGTGGGAAAGTAGAAGTTTTTTTTAATAAACCTCTATTTATGGATAGATATTTAGTAATGACTAGAGGTAGAGTTAAAGAAGGAACAGAAATCTTTTTTGATAAAGGCTTAAGTGCTAATGTAATTGAGTTAAATGAAGATGGAAGTAGAATAGTACAATTTTTTCAAAATGGGAAAAAACTAGATTTTTCATCTTTAATTACGATTTTAAATGAAATAGGACACTTACCTCTTCCTCCCTATATGAATAGAGAAGATGAAGAAAAAGATAATCAAGATTATCAAACACTATTTGCAAAAAACTATGGTGCAGTTGCAGCACCTACTGCATCTTTACATTTTACAGAAGAGTTATTAGAAAAAATAAACAATAAATATCCAGTGAATTATTTAACACTTCATGTAGGGGCTGGAACTTTTAAACCTGTTGATGCAGAAGAAATTTTAGAACACCCTATGCATAGTGAATATTTTGAGATTGGAATTGATGCAAAAAAAGCATTAGATAAAGCAGAAAAAACACTTGCCGTAGGAACAACAGTTACAAGAACAGTTGAATACTATGAAAGAACAAATATGATACAAGGTGAGTGTGATTTATTTTTAAATCCATCAAATAAACCTATTAAAGTAGATTATTTACTTACAAACTTTCATTTACCAAAATCTACTCTAATAATGCTTATTGCGTCATTTGTAGGTTTAGAAAAAACATTAGAAATATATGAAGAAGCCATAAAAGAAGAATATAGATTTTATTCTTATGGTGACGGAATGCTAATTATATAAAATAAAGGAATTTTTTAGATGCCACATTATGTACTTTTTGATACAGAAACAACAGGAAATAGAGATGATGATAAAGTAATACAATTTGGAGCAATGATTGTTGATCAAAGAGGTCAAGTTGAAGCTTATAACGAATTTTGTTCTACTGATGTAGAGATAAAAATTGAAGCTATGGAAGTTCATAATATTACTCCGGATATGATTGAAGGAAAACCTCTTGCAAAAGAAACTTCTTTTTATCAAAAACTTGAAGAGTTGAATAATCCTGAAAACTATTTAATTGCACACAATATCTCTTTTGATATGGGAATGATAGAAAAAGAAGGTTTTTTAAACTCTTATCAACTAATTGATACTTTAAGATGTGCAAAACATCTATTCCCTGAAATGCCTTATCATAGATTACAATACTTAAGATATGCATTAAAACTTTATGAAATAGAAAACGCAGAAGCTGCTAAACATAACATAACAATTAAAGCTCACGATGCAATTGGTGATGTACTTGTGATGAAACTATTTTTATCAAAACTTGTAGCTAAATGTAGAGAAATTTATCCCGATTATAATCCTATGGAAAAATTAGCTGATTTAACTAAAACACCTGTGTTAATTAAAACATTTAAATTCGGTAAACATAAAGGTAAAGAAATAGCAGAAGTAGCACGTGAAGATTCTGGATATTTAAATTGGATGCAAAAGAATATGGATTTAGACGAAGATTTAAAATATACTCTAGATAAACTTACTTCAAATTCTGTCTCTTATACACATCTCCGAGCCCACGAGACCAGAGAGGATCTCGTA
>CAJXPH010000216.1 GCA_913057765.1 uncultured Campylobacteraceae bacterium | reverse complement strand
CGAGATCCTCTCTGGTCTCGTGGGCTCGGAGATGTGTATAAGAGACAGATAATATTCTCATTAATACAAAATATTTATCAGATACTATAGATAATTTTAAACATTTCATAAAAGAAGATAGAGTTGAAACATCATTTAACTTAGATGAAAATATAAATAAAAATCTTAATATTTTAAAAGGTTCTTTAAAAATATCAGATATAACAACTATACTTGATTTAAACACAAACCTAAAAATTTATGGTTATCCTAACGAATTAACACAAATCTTTATTAATATAATAAACAATTCAAAAGATGCCTTTGAGAGTAATGATATTAAAGAGAGATATATTTTTATATCTAGTTCTATAGTTAATGACAAGTTAGTTATTAAGATTAAAGATAATGCAAATGGAATTTCTGAAGAAATAATAAATAAAATCTTTGAACCGTATTTTACTACTAAACATAAATCACAAGGAACGGGACTAGGCCTTTTTATGGCATACAAAATTATTACTGAAAGAATGAATGGTAAAATTTTTGTTAAAAATATGACTTTTGAATATGACAAAAAAACATTTATTGGTGCAGAGTTTAATATAATATTACCTATAGCAAAAAAATAAATTTTACTAGATTGCATATTTAGGGAAAGAATTCTTAAAATGATGATTCGAGTGTTATATTAAAAAAATCTATATTCTTTCTTTTGTCCAATTAAAACAATAGAAAAGAACAGAAGTAATAATCCAAATTTTTAATCAAACATCTTTTGCTAGTTATAATTGATTTATGTTAATACTGAATTAACATTCAGTTAAAAAATGATTAATAAATGAGTTATATAATTACTATAACGAAACATAAGGAGGAAGCTATGAAAGCTTTAAAACTTTTAACAATTGGTTTATTTGTATTTGGTGCAACTATGTTAGCTGCTGAAACACTTCCTATAAGAGGTCCTTTACCATTTTCAACTTATGATAAAGATAATAATAATGTTATTACTCTACAAGAGTTTAATATTATTAAAAAACAAAGATTGAATCAAAAAATTCAATCAGGTTATCTGAGTAGAAATTCAGTAGAATTTTCGGATATTGATTTTAACGTAGATGGAAAGATAACTCCTAGTGAACTAAAAATTCATCAGGATAATAGATTCTATACCAGAACTAATCAAGCAAATGCCAATATGAATAATAGAGGTATGGGAATGAGACAAGGTAGAGGAAACTATGGAATGCAACAATACCGAGGGAACTGCTGTATGTGTCAATGTTATGGAAATAATAGAATGGGACAAGGTAGAGGGAACTGGTAAAACTATTATAGAAGGGAGAGCTTTCTCTCTTCTTGATAGTTTATTAGATTTATAAAAAACTTCACATAAAGAATAAATAATCTTATATAAAAATCAGCTGTTATATTGTTAAATATAAGTGAAATATAAATGTTGATATAATCAAATATTCGATTGTAAGGGACTTATTTTATGACAATTAGATGTTTTTATGAAGATACAGATATTGGTGGAGTAGTTTATTATGCAAACTATTTAAAGTTCTGTGAAAGAGCAAGAAGTAATATGTTTTTTGAAAAAGGGTTATCTCCTCATAATGATAATGAATTTTTTGTTGTTAAAAAAGTTGAGGCTGATTATATTAAGTCTGCAACATTTGCTGATTTATTAGAAGTAACCTCAAAAGTTGTTTCTCAAAAAAATGCATCTTTAGAAATATTTCATGAAATTTTTAGAGACGAAGAACTATTGTTTACTGCTAAAATCAAATTAGCGTATCTAAAAAACTATAAACCTTCTAAAATTCCAAAAGAAATTTTAGAAATTTTTCAATAAAAAAATAATTATATAATTATTATTGCAAGTGGTCAAGTTTAAGTGCTCTGAAGCCACTTAAACTACTTTTAATAATTGAACAATAATATTTATGTATAGTTTTAATATATGTATATCTTATACAAATGTGTAGATTGTATACATGTTAACACTAAATTTGCTTATTCACTTAATTTTTGTTGAAAGTTTGTTCTGATAGAATTCTTAGCTTAAAGTTAGTGGAGAATTAATGGGCAAATATGTCATCGCATGCATCGAAAGTGATGTTGAAATACTTGACGAATTATACAATAAAATATCTAGAATTGTAGACTCTGATTATATTATAGAAAGCTATGTTAATGCTGAGCAAGCATTAATAGGTTGCTATAATTATATAATTGCAGGAAAAGAAATTTTAGTTACTATCATTGGTAATGATACTTCAAGTATGAAATGTGAAGATTTTATTATTGAACTAAATAAAAATTCTGAAAATACTAAAAATATTATATTCAATGACGTAGTAAGTGTTGAATCTTTACAAAAAATGATTAATCAAGCTTCTATTTATCAAATGATTCCAAGAAGATTTGATAGAGTTGATTTTGAACTTATTATTTTAGAAGCTATAAAACTAAATGCATTAGATAGAAGATTAAAAGATTATCAAAAAGTTTTAGAAAGTGCTGTTGAAAAACGTACTAAAGAACTTAATGAAATCAATATAAAACTTGAAATTTTAGCTACAACTGATTCTTTATCAGGTGTTAGAAATAGAAGAAGCTTTTATGAATCTTGTGCTCCAATGATTACCTATACTAGAAGAGAAAATAAAAAACTTGCAGTATTAATGATAGATATTGATAAGTTTAAACTGATAAATGATATTTATGGACATTCTATAGGTGATGAAGTTATTAGACTTATGGCTAAAAAAACTGAAGGTACTTTAAGAAAATCAGATATTTTTGGAAGATTAGGTGGAGAAGAGTTTGCTGCTGTTTTACCAAATACTTCAGAAAGAGGGGCTTTAAAAGCTGCTGAAAATATTAGATTTGAAATTGAAAATACTGAATATATGACTGCAAAAAATGAAAAAATCAAATTTACGGTAAGTGTGGGTGTCGCACTTTTACATTCAGATGATCCTGACTTAGAAACTATACTACATAGAGCAGACTTAGCTCTTTACGAAGCAAAGAGAAATGGCCGAAATAAGGTTATTTTATCTAAAGCTGATACTAATCAAGAAGATAATTTAATTATTCAATAAATCACAAGTTTAAAACGATAAAATATAAGTAAAATATTATATTTTAAAGGAACTTAGTGTGTTAGAAATTTTTGTTATAGGGTATTGTCTATATTTCCTATTTTCAGTATATACGTCATTTATGCAAATTGGCTTTGTTAAAAATGCAAAAAAATTACAAGCTATTATTTTAGATCAAGATAAATACATAGAAGCAGGAAACTATTCTATCGAAAAAGAGAAGATTGCGATACTTGCATCTTTTTATAGTTTTATAATTTTCATTTTTTGGATTGCATTTGGATTATCATTTTTAGATTCAATTACAAACTTTAATGAAGGATGGTTAAAAGCCATAGTCTTCGTAAATCTATTTATTATTATCAATTGGGTTTTAGGACTTCCTTTCGAATTACATTCAACTTTCAAATTAGATAAAAAATATGGTTTTTCAAATATGACACCTTCTTTATATATAAAAGATACAGTAAAGACTGGACTTTTATTTTTAATTTTTGGTTCGATTGTTATTGCTGCAATTTCATGGATTATTAGTAGTTTTGAAGCTTGGTGGATTTGGGGATTTGTTTTTATTTTTGCAGTAATTATTTTAATAAATATGTTATATCCAGTAATTAGAGACAAGATGTTTGATAAGTTTGAATCTTTAAAAGATAAAGAATTAGAAGCTAAAATTGAAAACCTTTTGGATCAAGTTGGTTTTAAAAGTTCTGGAGTCTTTTCTGTTGATGCGAGTAAGAGAGATAATAGGTTAAATGCATATTTTGGTGGTTTAGGTAGTACAAAAAGAGTTGTTTTATTTGATACGTTAGTTGAGAAACTAAGTCATAATGAACTTCTAGCGGTATTAGGACATGAATTAGGACACTTTAAAAATGGCGATATTATAAAAAATATTGGGATTATGGGTGTAGTTATGTTTGTATTCTTTGCAATATTTGGAAATTTAAATGATGAGATCTTCTTAGGTCTTAGTTTAAATAATGAACCTTATGCAATTATTACTCTGTTTTTAATTTTCTCTCCAATATTATCATTTTTCTTAATGCCTTTAATATCTTTAATCTCTAGACATAATGAATATGCAGCGGATGAGTTTGGTTCAAATATGCAAAGTAAAGAAGATTTAGTAAGTGCTTTATTAAAACTTGCAAATGAAAATAAATCGTTTCCTCTATCTCATCCTATTTATATTTTCTTTTATTATTCTCATCCTCCATTAGTTGAGAGGTTTAAAGAATTAGATTATGATGTTCATGAGAAATCTGATGATGCTATGAGAGACAGCGTATTTAAGTAATGCCCCTAGATAATACAAACTTAGTTGCTATTGTTGCTCTTCTAATTGGACTTATTGTTGGTGGATTAATTTTATGGATAATCTTTCGGCAAAAGGTTAACCTTTTAGAAGAGAAAATAGAATTCACAAAAGATTCATATTCTGCATTAATTGAAAATCAGAAAGAATCTTTTTCTAAATTAGAAGAGGACTTAAACATCCAAGCTTGTAATTATGAAGATAAAATTGAATTAATTGAATCTAACTTTAATGAAAACCTACAGTTTGAAAAAAATACATCTAATTTACAACTTGAATCTCTTAAAAATTCTTATGAAGATAAGAAAGAGCAAATGAGAAATGAGTTTGAAATAAAAGAGGAAAACTTAAAAGAAAAAATTGAGTTATTAGAAGATTCTAAAAAAAGTTTAAAAATTGAGTTTGAGAACCTTTCAAACTGTCTCTTATACACATCTGACGCTGCC
>CAJXPH010000215.1 GCA_913057765.1 uncultured Campylobacteraceae bacterium | reverse complement strand
GAGATCCTCTCTGGTCTCGTGGGCTCGGAGATGTGTATAAGAGACAGATAGTATACATACCAATTAGACCTATAATACCAGCAACTAAACAATAATAAATTGTAGGAATTATTGTTCTTCTTAATGTCTCACCCTCTTGGTCAAGTAAACCAACAGTAGCTGATGCTGCAACAACATTATGAATTGCAATCATATTACCTGCTGCTGCCCCAACTGCTTGAAGAGCTACCATAAATGCTGTTGAAATAGTAAGAGCATCGGCAACACCATATTGGAATTGAGATAACATCATATTTGAAACAGTATTTGATCCTGCAATAAATGCACCTAATGCACCAACCATCGGAGCAAATAATGGATAAATATCACCAACAGATGTTGCAACAAAATTCGCCATAGCCACAGGCATTGAGTCAAAACCAGCTTCATTTATTCCAGAGTTAATTAGAATTCTTACTAATGGAATAGTAAATAAAAGTACAAAACCAGCACCTAACATTACTTTTGAAGACTCAGAAATTGCTTCTTTCATCTCTTTAAATTCCATTTTATGTAAAAAATAAGTAATAAGTACAACAAATACTAAGATACCACCTGGTAAGTAAAGAGGTACAATCGAGTAACCTAAACCTTCACCTAAAATATCTTTGAAAGGAATAACCCAAGACTTAACAAATGCTTTTGCTTCATCAGATACTCTTGTTATTACTAAGATTACTGCGACTAGTACATATGGAATCCAAGCTCTTGTTAATGACATATCTACTTTAGCAGTCATTGCATCTAATTTCATTTCAAATTTAGAAACCCAATGAACTGGCCACTCTTCTTTTGGAGCAAAATCCCAAGTATTCTTAGGAATTAAGAAACCTTTTTTTGCTGCAAATGTAACAATTGGAAGACCAACTAATGCACCGATAAGTGATGGGAACTCTGCACCTAAATAAACACCTGTTAAAGCGTAAGGAATAGTAAATGCTAAACCACCGAAGATAGCAAAAGGTAAAATTGATAAACCTTCAGTCCAAGATCTATTTTTACCAAAGAATTTTGTCATCATCATAATCATAAATAAAGGAATTAATGTTCCTGTTATTGCATGAACAATTGCTACTTCAGATGTAATAATTTGTAAATATGCATCCCAAGAAGAACCTAGAGATTGTAAAGTAGTATTAATACCTTCATTATCTAAACCTTTATTTACACCAATTAAAATTGGAGTTCCAACAGCACCAAATGATACTGGTGTTGATTGAATCATCATACCAATCATAACTGCAGCCATTGCAGGGAATCCAATTGCAACCATAAGTGGAGCTGCAATTGCTGCAGGAGTACCAAATCCAGATGCACCCTCAATAAATGACCCAAATAACCATGCGATGATGATAACTTGAACTCTTCTATCCGGACTTACATTATTAAACCCTTCTCTAATTACTTTAATAGCACCAGAGTGTTTAAGTGTGTTAAGCAACAAAATTGCACCAAAGATAATCCACAACACCGCCACAGTGATTAATAAACCTTGAAAAGTTGAGGCTAAAACTCTATTAAAAGTTACCTCCCAAACGTATAGTGCTACCAATGTTGTTACAATGTAAACAACTGGCATAGCCTTTTTAGCTGGCAATCTAAAACCAATTAATAGTATAGCTGCAACCAAAATTGGTAATGCAGCAAAAAATGCTTGTGTACCTATTTCCATATTATTCTCCTTCTTTCGTTATTGTAATGATAAAAAAAAGAAATGATATTCGCATGATAAAAGTAGCATGAACATAGCGTTTTTGTCATATGACCAAAATATACTCACAAAAACTACACAATAACAGCTTATAATTTAAGATAAAATATTATAATATCAAATTAAAATTTTAAGGCTTTATGAAATATGGGAAGAGAATTATCATTTATTATTAGTAGTTTAATCAAATGGGGTATATTTTTTGGAATACTTTATTTAATATTTACTAATTTTGGAACATTTTTAATAATACTATTTGTAATCATATCTATTATCTTTTATCTAATTAGTCGGTTTAAAAATAAACTAAGACAAGGTAATCCAAATGGATTTAAATTTACTTTTAATGGACACGACTTTGGGCAAGCAGGTCAAGGTAATCACGGGAATTTTAATTTTAAAGATTTTGAAGATCAATTTAAACAAGGAAACTTTCAACATGGTGCAGCAAACTTTGGAGAAGTAAGTAAAGCAAAAGAATTTTTTGGATTTGACAGCGAACCTACAAAAGATGAAATCAAGAAAAAATATAAAGAACTTGCAAGAAAATATCATCCAGATATAAATAACCATGGTGATGAGTTAATGCAACAATTAAATCATTACAAAGATATTTTATTAAAGGCATTTCCTAACTAAGGAAAACCTTTATGTTTTTACAAAAACTTAAAACATTTTTTTTAATACTAACCATTTTAGGTACTTTTTTTCTAATCTATAATTGGTATGACAATTATCAATTTAAGAACAACCCTCTAAATCAAACGATTATAGAAACTATTAATACAAAACATAAAGAGTTAGAAATTCTTACATACCAAAAATTTAATATAAAAAGAAAAATACCAGTAATAATTTCAGAGAAAATGCCGTCAAAACTTTATGGTGCTGCAACTTATTCAAAAAGTGGACAAATACAAATATTTTTAAATAAAAAACATTTTCAAGAAAGTCTTGAATATATGATTGATGATGTCCTTCCTCATGAATATGCGCACGCCTTAATGTTCATATATGGTAAAACAACAAATCAAAATGGTGGGCATACATTAAAATGGCAAAATATCTGTAAATCATTAAATGGTTCAAGATGTGATAGGTTTGTAAACCATAATGATATAATCATGGGAAAGACAAATTTTTTCTAAGATGATATTTTCTTATTCAAAACTGCTTGTAGTATTACAATTCTTTATCATTTTTTTATTATTAATATTAAATGATTCTATATTTAATTATTCTTTTTCTTTATTAATATCAAGTCTTGGTTTGATATTTGGATTTTATACACTTTATTTTAATAAAATTGGAAATTTCAATATCACTCCTGATATAAAAAAAGATTCATTGTTAATTAGAAAAGGTGCCTATAAATACATTCGACATCCTATGTACAGCTCTGTTCTTTTAATGATTTCAGGAGTAATTCTTACAGATATAAATATAATTAATAGCTTCTTGTTTATAGTATTATTAATTGTTTTATATCTAAAAGCAAAAAGAGAAGAAAGACTTTGGAATGAAAAAGACAAAGATTATAAGAAGTATAAAAATAAGACTAAAATGTTTATCCCTTTTATTTTTTAAATTAAAAAAAGACTAATTTAAAAGCAAAAAGGGCAAAGACTACAGCAAATACTTTTTGTATACTCTTTTGATTTTCTTTTGATTTAAACAATTTATTCTTCATTCTACTTGCAAAAATGGCATACATCACAAATACTATGAAAGTCATAAGCATAAATATCAAACTCAAAATTAAAATATCAGTAAGCAAAGAACTTGTATCAGAAGATATAAACTGTGGCAGAAAAGATAGGAAGAATATAGATAATTTGGGATTTAAAAGATTTATCATAATAGCCTTTAATACTATTTCATAGTTATTTGAAGATAAATTCTTATTTTCTATTTTTAAAATTCCTTTATCTCTAAAAAGTGAAAAAGAAAGATATATTAAATATACTATTCCAAGATACTTTACTACTTCAAAAAATATATTATCTAAACTAAATAATGTAAAAAGGGAGAGTATAGATATAAATAAATGTGGCACAATACCTAGAGTACATCCAAAAGCTGCAAGAATACTCTCCTTTCTGCTTTTAAAAAGTGCAACACTAATTGTAAAGACAACACCAGAACCTGGAATAAGAACTATAATTAAAGAAGTAACTAAAAACTCAAAACTTATCATCTATTTATCCTATATTTTTTTAAAGTATAAATCAAATAGATTTTTTTGTATTGTAAAAAATTGTTATTTATAAAAAGAAGGATTTATCCCTGTATAAGCTTTAAAATATTTTATCATATGACTTTGATCATAAAACCCACACTCTAAAGCAATAAAACTTAAAGGTAAACCTTTGAGAATGAGTTCTTTTACTTTTTTAACTCTTTGTTGGAGAATATATTCTTTGGGAGTAAGCCCAATCTCTTCTTTAAAAACTCTAATAAAGTAATATAAACTAAGATTTACTTGTGTACTTAGCTCGGAGACAGTTATATTCTCTGATAGATTATCATTAATATATTCAAGAGACTTTTTAATAAGTTCTTTACACTTATATATTTTTTCAATAGGAATAAAACTATCTGCATGTTTTTTTATAAATTGTGTAACTACACTTAAAAACATCTCTTCTTTTTCTATTGTAAAAGAGTACTCATCAAACATGATATCATGAAGTTCTTCTATCTTTTTAGAAAGTTTTTTATCTTCAATCACACCATTTTTAAAAAATGGAATATCATTTTTCTTTCCACTAATACAACTACTTAATTCACTCATAAGCTTTGTATCAACGTAAAACATTTTATAAGTCCAACCTTCTTTTGTAAAACCATCATGAACTTCTCCAGGATTACAAAGATTTATTACACCTTTATGTGCTGATACTTTTTCACCTCTGTAGTTAAAATCTAATTTCCCAGATTGAATAACTCCAAAACAAAATTCTTCATGAAAATGTTTATTAAAACTATGATTAGTAAATGAAGCTTCAAGTAGTTGAACACTACCTATATTTTTAAGTTTTAATATTTTAGATTTCTGCATAATTGCTGTCTCTTATACACATCTCCGAGCCCACGAGACCAGAGAGGATCTCG
>CAJXPH010000214.1 GCA_913057765.1 uncultured Campylobacteraceae bacterium | reverse complement strand
ACACTATCCTCTTCGTCGGCAGCGTCAGATGTGTATAAGAGACAGCTTTTATACTATTTTAGAAAACGAAGAGATAAATAAACATATAGATAAAATTATAATAGAAGGGCATACCAATTCAAAGGGAACCTTTCTTTACAACTTAGAACTATCTCAAAAAAGAGCTTATTCAGTAATGGATTTTTTACTATCACTTGATTTTGAAAAAAAAGAGAATTTAAAAAAATTAATTGTTGCAAGTGGACGTTCATTTTTAGATCCAATATATGATAAAAAAGGTATAGAAAATCAAGATGAATCTAGAAGAATAGAGATTAAATTTAGTCTGAAAAATGAGCAAGCAATAAAAGAGATTGCAAATATTCTAGAATAAATTGAGATTATTTTAATTGATTGTTTTAATTTATATCTTCTAACTAAAAATATAGAAAAATTTAGATATAATCGCGACATAAAAGATAACGGAGAATTTAATAAATGGTTCAAACAGTAAACCTTAAGAAAGCATACGGTTCAAGAGTGCTATTCCAAGAAATTAATATAAAGTTAGATACAGGTAAAAGATATGGTCTTATTGGTGCTAATGGTGCCGGTAAAACTACATTCTTAAAAATTTTATCTGGTATTGAAGATGCAACGGAAGGTGAAGTTCAAGTTCAAAATGGTAAAAAAGTTGGAACTTTAAGTCAAAATCAATTTGCATATGAAGAATATTCACTTGCAGATACAGTACTTTTAGGTAATAAAAGACTTTATGATGCGGTTAAGGGAAAAGAGAAACTTTATTTAGAAGAATACACTGATGAAGTTGGTGATAAACTAGGCGAGCTTGAAATTGTTTGTTGTGAAGAAGACCCAACTTATGAATATGATGTGAAAATTACAAAAATCTTAGAAGATTTAGGATTCCCTGCTGCTCAACAAACAGATTTAATGAGTACATTAACAGGTGGAGACAAATTTAAAGTTTTACTTGCACAAGTTTTATATCCAAAACCAGATGTTCTATTTTTAGATGAGCCTACAAATAACCTTGATATAGTTACAATTGGTTGGTTAGAAAACCAATTACAACATCATGACGGTACTATGGTTGTTATATCTCATGATAGACACTTCTTAAATGCTGTTTGTACAAATATCTTAGATGTTGACTTCAAACAAATTAGAGAGTTTACTGGTAACTACGATGATTGGTATATAGCATCGACTGTAATTGCTAAACAAAATGAAAAAGATATGGGTAAAAAGCTGAAAGAAAAAGAAGAACTTGAAGCTTTTGTTAGAAGATTCTCTGCAAATGCTTCTAAAGCTAAACAAGCTACTTCAAGACAAAAACAACTTGATAAACTAGATGTTGGAGCTATTAAAGTATCTAGTAGAAGAGACCCATCTATTATCTTTAGACAAAAAAGAGAAGTTGGTAAAGAACTTCTAATTGTAAAAAATATTTCTAAGTCTTATGATGGAAGAAAAGTATTAAATGATATTTCATTTACAGTCGAGAAAGATGATAAAATTGCATTAATTGGACCAAATGGTATTGGAAAAACTACTTTATGTGAAATTTTAGTAGAAAATATTGAAGCTGATGAAGGTAATATTCATTGGGGAGCAACTATTCAAAATGGCTATTTCCCACAAAATGCAACTGACCTAATCGTAGGTGATATGACTTTATATGATTGGTTAAGAGGTTTTGATAGAGATGCGGATATTTCAGAAATTAGAAACTGTTTAGGAAGAATGTTATTTAATGGAACTGAGCAAGAGAAACAAGTTAAATCATGTTCTGGTGGTGAAAAACATAGAATGATGCTTTCTAAGATTATGTTAGAACAACCGAACTTTATGGTTCTTGATGAGCCTACAAATCACCTTGACTTAGAGGCAATTATTGCACTTGGTGAAGGATTACTTGAGTATCCTGGTTCTGTTGTTTGTGTATCTCACGATAGGGAATTATTAGATGCATACGCAAATAGAATTATTGAAATTCAAGAAGATGGTACTGTTGTTGATTTTAAAGGTAGTTATGAAGAATTTATTGAGTCAAAACAAGCGTAGTTTTAAGGCTCAATAAAATATATACAAACTTAGTTTTGTATATTAAAAAAGGGGATGAAAATATTTTCATCCCCTTTTTTGTATATTAATTTATTCTATTTAGAGTGTCTTGATGACATTCTAGCTTCTCTTCTAGCAATAGCATCGTTATATCTTCTTTTTTCATCTTCTGTTTCAGGTTCTAATTTTGGAACTGGTGTAGTTTTCCCATCTTCATCCATTGCAATCATTGTAAAATAACAAACATTCGTATTTTTAAGAGTATGATCTATTATATCTTCTGAAATTACTTTTATTCCTATTTCCATAGATGTTCTACCTGTATAGTTTATTGAAGCATGGAAAGTCACGAGAGAACCAATTTTAATAGGGTTTTTAAATAAAACCATATCAACTGACAATGTTACAGCATACATACCTGTATATCTAGCAGCACATGCATATGCAACGTGATCTAACATTTTTAAAATTTCTCCACCATGAACATTTTTCCCAGAAAAGTTTGCTTTTTCAGGAGTCATTAACATTGTCATAGTTAGTGATTTTTCTCTTTTGTAGTTTCCACTCATTTTATTACCCTTTTATTTTTACTTATGAATTATTATAAAGTAATTAAAGGGAAATTTTAAGCTTATTTATTGATTTCACTTATAATCTGTTAAAAGTATATAAAAAGGTAACATTTTTAAGAAAAATGAAAGAATTTAGAGTAATTCTTTCATTTCTTCTTCGGTTAATGTTTTAACTCCTAGTGTAATCGCTTTATCATATTTACTTCCAGCATCTTCACCATATATTAAATAATCAGTTTTCTTTGATACAGATGAACTAACCTTAGCCCCAAGTGATTCAAGGTCTTTTTTAATTACACCCCTACTAACACTCATAGTTCCGGTAAGAACAACAGTTGTATCTTTAAAAGTATTTTCTTCTACTTCAATTTTTACTGCTACTTCTGGATTAATAATTTCTATAAGCTTTAAAACAAGAGCTTGATTTATTCTCATGAATTCTACAAAAGACTTAGCCATTTGTTCTCCAATGCCATCAAGAGCGATTAAAGAATCTAAATCTATATTTATTATATTTAAGCCAAATTCTAAGCAAATTTGTTTAGAGGCTACTTCTCCAATATGTTCTATCCCTAATGCATTTATTACTCTATGTAATTGTGTCCCTTTAGTATTCTTAATAGCATTTAAAAGATTATTTATTCTTTTTTCTTTAAATCCCTCAAGATCAGTTAGTTGTTCACTTCTTAAGGTATATAAATCAAGTATGTCATAAATCTTTTTTTCATTTACAAGCTGTTCTACAATTTTGATTCCAAGCCCATCAATATTCATACAGTTTTTTGATGCAAAATATATTATTGAACTTATAACGATACTTGGACAGTCAAGGTTTTGGCATTTTATAAGTGTACCTTCATCTAAAAGTTCACTTTCACATTTTGGGCAATTAGTAGGTCTTAGTACTTCTTTTTGTGTTCCATCTCTTCTATCATGAAAAACTTTTGTAATTTTTGGAATAATATCACCACTTTTAATAATAATTACTTCATCATTTATTCTTAAATCTAATCTTTCTATTTCATCATAATTATGCAAAGAAGCTCTTTCCACTGTTGAACCCTCAATCAAAGTAGGTTCAACAACTGCAACAGGAGTAATTACACCTGTACGTCCAACTTGCTGGATAATATTCTTTATTTTTGTTGTCTTTTCTACTGCAGGAAATTTATAAGCACATGACCATCTTGGAAATTTAACTGTATAACCTAATTCTTCTTGTGTCTCTACGTCATTAATTTTTATAACCATTCCATCAAGCATCATTTCAATTTCATTTCTTGAAGCAATAATTTTGTGATATGTTTCTTCAATTCCTTCAACATTATTAGTAATTGTTTGAAGTGGTGGTGTTGGAAAGCCAAGTGTATAAATATATTGCATCATCTCAGATGTTCTTGTAAACTCTAAAGTATTTTCTCCTACTCCCCATACGTTAAAGAAGAGTTTTCTTTTTGCCGTAATAGTAGGGTCTAATTGTCTTAAACTTCCTGCTGCTGCATTTCTAGGGTTTGCAAATGGTGGTTCTTCATCTTTTAATCTTTGTTCATTAATTTTTTCAAAATCACTTTTCTTGATAACTATTTCACCTCTAATTTCTAAAAGTGATTTTTCTTTAATTTGTAAAGGAATCGAGTGAATTGTTTTTACATTATTTGTAACATCTTCACCTATACTACCATCACCTCTAGAAATAGCTTGTTTAAGTAATCCATTTTCATAAATAAGGTTTAATGACGCACCATCAAATTTAGGTTCACACATAAATTCTAAATTTGTGTTTACTTTTTTTGCTCGATTTATCCAATCTCCTAATTCTTCTGTATTAAATACATCTTCTTGAGACCACATTCTTGATAAATGAGATGCTTTTTCAAATCCATCCAAAACAAAACCTCCAACTCTTTTATTAGGTGAGTTTGGATGTGACTCTTTTGGAAAAATTTGCTCAAATGCAAGGCATTCACGCGACAGTTTGTCATATTCTTCATCTGTTGCAAGAGGGTTGTCTTCAACATAATAAGCATGTGCCCATTTAATTAGTTTATCTATTTTTATATCATATTCATTTTTGTTCATAATATTCTTACTTTATTTAATTTTTTGTATTGTATCAAAATTATTATTTATTAGAATTTATGTTACAATAATTTACCATATGTATAAAATAATTATTTAAAAGAGTATTTGAATGAAATTATTGCCTAAAGTAACAACTATTTTTTTACTTACTCTAATGATTTTTTTACCTACATTCTCTTATTTGGCAATAAAAAATGAAAA
>CAJXPH010000213.1 GCA_913057765.1 uncultured Campylobacteraceae bacterium | reverse complement strand
AGATCCTCTCTGGTCTCGTGGGCTCGGAGATGTGTATAAGAGACAGGTATTAAGTAAAATTAAAAAAGATAAACTTCCTGATGAATTACAAGAAAAAAGTGCTGATGAGATAAAAAAACTACTTGAAAATAAAAAAATACAAAGAACAAAACTTCAAAAAGATATAGCTTCTTTAGAGAGAAAACGTAGTGAGTATTTAGCTAAAAATAGTACAAAAGATACAAAAGATTTAGGCTCTGCTATTATCACATCTATTAAAAAACAAGCTCGGGAAAAGGGTTATATTTTTGAATAAGGAAAAGTAAGATTATGAAGATATTAAATTCTTTTGTTTTTATAGTACTAATTGTGTCTTCAGTATATTTGTATTTGTCTGCTGAAACATCTAGTACCTCTAAAATAATAAAAGAAGTTAATAAAACTAATTCAACTGATGTATTAATATCATTAGCAAAATCAAAACTTGGAAGTCCATATGTCTATTCTAAAACTGGTCCAAATAGTTTTGATTGTTCGGGGTTTGTGTATTATATTTTTAATGAAAATGATATTAGCATACCAAGAACATCTATTGCTCAATCAAAAATTGGTACGAAGATTAATAAAAATGAAATCAAAAAAGGTGATTTAGTATTTTTTGATACAAGTTTAAAAGGTCAGGTAAATCATAGTGGTATATATTTAGGTGATGGAAAATTTATCCATGCTAGTTCTGGAAAAGCCAATGGCGTAACTATTTCAGATATAGATGGATGGTATAAAGATAAATTTAAATGGGGTATTGAAAAGAAATCGTCTTTCAAATAGTTTAAAACAACAATACTCTTTAAAATTTTTTAAGTTATTGTTTTAATACATAAGTTAGAATTTACTCTGAAGATAATTCAGTATACTTTCTTAAAATTTTTCTAAAATAAAGAAGATATATGAAAGTAGAAGAACAAAACCTACCAACTATTAAAACGCTTGACGACTTAGCTAAGTTATCAAACTATTCGCTAATGAATACACTAACTAGTGATCCTGATGCTACAGCAGATGGAGTGGACTATTATCCAAGACAAGTCTTTTCAGGTCACTTTGTTCCTGTTAATCCAACACCAATTGCCACACCAGAGTATATTGCACATAGTAAAAGTTTATTTAGTGAACTTAGGCTCGATGATAGTCTTGCTCTTTCTCCTGATTTTATTAGTATGTTCTCAGGTGATTTATCTAATGTACCTGAACCTATGAGTAAACTTGGTTGGGCATGTGGATATGCACTTTCTATTTATGGTAAAGAATATTATTCTCAGTGCCCATTTCAAACTGGTAATGGATATGGCGATGGTCGTGCAATTTCAGTGCTTGAAGTAGTAACTGGTGGAAAGAGATGGGAAATGCAACTCAAAGGTGGAGGTAAGACTCCATATTGTAGAGGAGCAGATGGAAGGGCCGTTTTACGTTCTAGTGTTCGTGAGTTTTTGGCTCAAGAGCATATGCATGCATTAGGAGTTCCTACATCACGTTCTTTGAGTTTATATACGTCAAAGACAGAGCAAGTCCAAAGATCGTGGTATAGAGAGGATTCTCGTTCGTGGGATGCTGATATTATGGTTTCTGAGACAGTTGCTATCTCTACACGTGTTGCGCCATCTTTTATTAGAGTTGGTCAGTTAGAGCTTTTTTCAAGACGTGCTCGTAAAAATGAACACTCAAAAGCTAGTGAAGAACTTGAAAAAATTGTTTTACATTTAATTGATCGTGAATATAGTGAAGTTATAGATAAGAGTTTAGGGTTACCAGAAAAAGTGATACTTTTAGCAAAAGAGTTTAGAAGTCGTCTTACATCTCTTGTGGCAAACTGGGTTCGAGTAGGATTTTGTCAGGGAAACTTCAACGGTGATAATTGTGCTGCAGGTGGATTCACTCTTGATTATGGCCCATTTGGATTTATTGATTTGTTTGACCCAAATTATCAATCATGGACAGGTGGAGGTCGACATTTTGCATTTTTAAACCAACCTGTTGCTGCTGAACGTAACTTTCATATGTTTTATACGACATTACAACAGTTGTTAATTGGACAAGAGGAGTATCTTGTAGAACTTAATAAAGTTAGAAGAGACTTTACCAAAGTAATGCAAGAAGAGATGGAGAAAATGTGGGCTAAAAAACTTGGACTTAATACTTTTAATCAAGAATTATTTAGCGAGCTTGAAACACTCATGGTACAAACTAATGTTGACTATACAATCTTTTTTCGTGAACTTTCAGAACTACCTGAAGATATTGAACCACTTAAAAAAAGTTTCTACAATGATGAAATCTTAGATGAAGGGATACTGAAACGTTGGTCTCTGTGGCTAGAAAATTGGAAATCGCAAATCAATAGTGCCAATAACCAAGAACTTTCACATGAAATGAAACTAGTAAATCCTAAATATACTTTAAGAGAGTGGATTCTTGTACCTGCTTATAAAAAAGCTAAAGAAGGTGACTATTCAAGCTTGAGAGAACTTCAAGAAGTAATGACACAGCCATATTCTGAACAGTCTAAAGAAGTGGAAGATAAATACTATAGATTGAAGCCATCAGAGTTTTTTGAAGTAGGTGGAATATCTCATGTAAGTTGTTCGTCATAATTTTTAAAATGGTTTATAATCTTCTGATCTAACCAATAGATAGGTTTAAAAATGCTGCCAGATATAAAACCTATATGTCCTCCATGTGGATATAGTTCTAAGTTAACTTTTGAAGATAACTCAGTCTTACTAGGAAGAATATCTTTATTCATAAAAGGATCATCAATTGAGTGTATGAGTAAAGTATCTACTTGTATGCTTTTTAAAAATGGTTTTGAACTACATAGCTTATAATAGTTTTGTGAAGTCTCAAAGCCAAATACTTTGGAAGTGTAACTTTCATCAAACTCTCTTATGTTTCTGATTTTGGAAACATCTTCTTTTTTTAATCCAATGACCTTTTCTATATCATATATTTCATATTTTAAAAGTAGGTCTTTTTTTAATGATTGTAAAATCTTATATTCATATATTCTTGAAAAGCCTTGTGATATGGCGCCTACACTGATACGAAGATCTAATGGTGCACAAATAGATATAGCTGATTTAAAAGGTGAACTTTTTCCATCTTCCCCTAAAAGTTTTAGAAGTACATTCCCTCCAACTGAATATCCTAGAGCAAATAGATTATTGGAAGTAAATCGTTTTTTTACACTAGATACGAATTCTCTTGCATCATCTGTTTTTCCACTATGATAAGAGCTAAGCTTATCGTTCATCACTCCAGAACAAGATCTAAAGTGCATGAGTACACAAGAAAATGAAGACTTTGAAAATAAACTCATGATTCCATTTATGTATGGAGATAAATATGAGCCTTGCAAACCATGAAAGATGATTACAATAGGTTTATTATCGTTTTTTTTTGGTTTGTTTAGCCAATATGCTTCTAAAAAATCCCCATCACTTAAAATGAATTTTTCTATTTCAAAATCCAATGTTTCTTTTTTTCTAAAAAACGTAGAATGAATAGTTTGTAAATGTCTATTGTGAAGACCAAAAGCTGGTTTATAATTGTTCATATTTTTCAATTTTTGAACTAAGATAAATTGATTTCATTTAAACTAGCAAAAGCATTTTCAACACTTGGAATACTTTTGTAGCTAGTCTTTGTTAGTCTTACCTTTTTTGTTTTAAGATCACATATTGCAATTTTAAAACTAGAACCCATAAATGGTTCTACAACACAAATGATTTTATCTTCAATCTGACGTGTTGTATAAATGGTACCTTTAAGAGAATGGAAAAAATACTTTGGATAGCTTAATGGCGTTATTTCAACAATATCTATAGTTTCTTCATTTTCAAGAGTTTGTACTATATCCTTAGCATCTTCATAACTTTCAAATTGAATACACCAGTCATCAAAAATTTTATTAAAATGTTCTAAATCTTCATCTAGAAATCCACCTGCTAAAGACTGTAAAGTAAAAATAGACACAAAAGACACCTTGAAATATATATAATTTTAGAAGTTGATTTTAGCATATTTAACATTTAGATTTAAGAATATGTATTAGTCTATACCAAAAGTTTAAAAGATATTAGTAATCTCATTTAAATCATTATGCTTTATAAAGTTATATCATTTTGAAATATTACATTTTGTAAACTCTCAATAACTTCTTTTTTTTACTGTAATTTTGAAAAAAACTATTCTTTCATTTTGTTATATCATATTGCCTAAAATCAAAAAAACTTAAAATAAAATACGCTATTTTAGACTATGGAAAAATTATAAAATAAAACTCTATATCTGATATATTGTTATATCATTTTGAAATAATACAGTTTGTATAGACCGATAAATAGGTATTTTGAAGGCAGTAATGATAACATCATATGTTTCATTTTATTATATCATTTTGAAAAATATAAAATAAACTTCATTAGAGTTTTGAAGTTTATTTATATATATTATTAAGTTTTAAATATTTATTTGAATGGTGTTTGTAGTTTATTGAGCGAGAATAAAGTCTTTGTATTGTTTTGCAGTGTTGTAGCTTATTTCAGCTGTTTTTGCCACACTGTAAACTGTGATTTTTTTATCTTCAAATCTTAATATATTAACTGCATTTGTTATTGCATTTCTACTCTTTTTTCTTTTAGCTATATTTGCTTTATTTGTAGCTTTCATTTTCTTCGGTGTACATGATAAAATCGATTTCTTAAACTCTTCATTAAATCTATTATATAACGATGCATCATTTTGAACTAATATTTTCTGGATAGCGCTAAACTCATGGTTTGTAATTGTAATTCTCATTTTTCTCCTATTTATTTTTTTGGGTGCGAATTATACAAAAGCAAGCTTAAAATTATCTCTGTCTCTTATACACATCTCCGAGCCCACGAGACCAGAGAGGATCTCG
>CAJXPH010000212.1 GCA_913057765.1 uncultured Campylobacteraceae bacterium | reverse complement strand
TCCTCTCTGGTCTCGTGGGCTCGGAGATGTGTATAAGAGACAGTATAACTAGTGCATATTTAAAAGTAAAAGAAAATGAAGATAGTATTGGTATAGGAATTTTAAATGTAGAATTATCAGCTGATAAATTAGATTTAGCTAACCAAAGATATAAAGCTGGATTAAATGACTTAGTTGAAGTAAATGATTCAAAATTAGCTTATACTCAAGCAAAGAGTCAACTAATTGATACATATTACAGCTACTTAAACTCAGAAGCAAATTTAGACTATGTTATTGGAGTAATTTATTAAAATCCACATCTTCATTAAGATGTGAATTTAGACACCGTTTTAACACAATGTTTTTCTAATATTCTTTTATGCAAAAAAAGAGGATATTACATGAAAAAAGAACTACAATCATACTAACTTTAATTATTTCAATATTTATTTTTACAGGATGTGCAAATAAAATTGAGATTAAACCAAACAATGTAGTAAATGATATATCAAAATTAAAACCTTCACCAATAAGTAAAAACATATATTATTATCTAAAAAAAGGTACAGACTTCTCTAAATATAACAATATAATAGTTCCCGAGATAAAAGTATATATGGCAAAAAATAAAAGAGGAGTTAATAAAGTAGTAGATGATATTTCTAACTATTTTACGAGTGATGTTAATAATCAATTCGATAAAAAACTCTTAAACAACATCTCTTTATATTTCACCACAAACTTACAAAAAAACCTACAAGAAGTAGTAAAAGATAAAAAACTTAGAAAAAATACGCTTATATTTCAAGCTTCAATTATTTCATTAGATATCTCATATAATAATTTAGAGTTCTATAAGTTTTTACCCTATGGATTAGCATTTACGGCAATAAAAAGAAGTAGTGGAATTGAAGATAAGAAATTAAAAGTCAATTTTGCATTAAAAATTATTGATAATAAAACTAATGAAATTATAGCTGCTGTAATTGAACATGATATCTCTCATAGTAAAGTAAGTTCTTCAAAAGATTTAAAAATTGATAATTTAAAACCTATTTTAGATAAATGGATAAAGAAATATTCGCTAAAATTACAAGAACTAAAAGAAGGGAAACATAAAACCTAATGAAAAAAATTCTTATCTTACTATTTTTATTTGTATATGTAAACGCGCAAGAAATTGATAAATCATATCAAGAAGCTCAAGCTTTGGAAGTAAATGGAAACTACAAAGAAGCAATGCTCTTATATAAAAAAATAGCTGATAAAGAACGAAATATAAATCGTATATACATTGATGAAGATAAAAAGAAAGAAGTTAAAGCAATAGCAACTACACTTAATACGATTGAAGATAAAGAAACTGTTGAAACTATAGAACAAATACTATCATCAAACTTTAATTTATATCCATATCGTGAAAACTATTTATTGCCATTTTCTTACGATACAGAAAAAAGAGAAGGAAGAAATCAAGTAGAAACGAAATTCCAACTAAGCGTAAAAAAACCTATTAGTCATAATCTTTTTGGCTTTAATGAGACAGTAAATCTTGCATATACTCATACTTCATGGTGGCAATTATATGATGAATCTTCTCCATTTAGAGAAACTAATTATAAACCTGAAATATTTGTAACTGTTCCTTATGGAAAAAGTAATAAGACTTCTTTAAAAGGTTTTAAATTTGGATTATTACATGAATCAAATGGACAAAAAGAACCAGAATCAAGGTCTTGGAATAGGTTATATGTAGAAAGCTATTTTCAAGTAGGGAACCTTTTTGCAATCCCTAGAATATGGTATAGATTACCAGAGAAAGAAAAAGACGATGATAATCCAGATATTGAGGACTATATGGGTTATGGTGACTTAACATTAGTTTATCCATACAAAAAAAATACTTTTAAACTTCTACTTAGAAATAATCTAAAATTTAATGATAAAAATAAAGGGTTTGCAGAATTTGATTGGACTTTCCCATTCTTCAATTCTAAAAATACTTTTGGATACATTCAGTTATCAAGTGGATATGGAGATAGTTTGATTGATTATGATAAAGAAGTAAATCGTATTAGTTTTGGGATATCTCTTTCAAGATAAAAAATCAACTTACACTTAACTAACACTTTATTTATATACTTCCATACATTTAAAAAATAAGGAGTATAAATGAAAATAGCTAGAGGCATCGCAATCTTAACAATTTTAGGCGCAACAAGTTTATTTGCAACAGGAACAGGTAATATTATTTCATTAGTTGAAAAAATCAACAGTACAAATGATTTAAAAGTCAAAAGCCAATTAATGGATAAACTTGATGAAGAGCTTGAAGTAATGAATACAGATGAACTATCAGAAGCACAAAAGATTGTTAATGCAAATTTAAAACAATCAAAACTTATTATAAAATAATCTAACATAAGCCTAAATTATCCTATGTAAATCATCCAAACCCTAATTTGGATGATTTACACTTCTTCCTTTTTTTACTATAAAGTTCTTCTATATAAAAACCAATTCAATTTTAGTTCCTTTACCCATTTTACTTTCTATATAAATATGAATATCTAAAGTATCACATAGTTGTTTTACAATACTCATACCAATTCCAAGCCCATTAGTATTTTCTTTATAATATCGCTGAAATACTTTTTTTGTATCTTTTATACCTACTCCAGTATCTTCTATTACAAGTTTTTGTTTTTCTACTGTTATATATACTTGTCCATTTTTTTTATTGTATTTACAAGCATTTGTTAATAGATTATCAATAATACGTTCTACTCCATTTTGATTACTTTTGATTGTTCCATCTTTCATATTCTTTGTAAAATTTACTTTTGGATATATTTTTTGTAAGATTTCTACTTTTTCATTAATTAGTTCTTCAAGTGATACTGTTTCATCTTTTACAATTTGATTAGGACTTATAAACTCTAAGTTTTTGTATAAAGAAGAAATACTTTTTGCACTAAGTTCAATACGTTCAATCTCTTCAAAATCACCACGTTTTCTTAATAGTTTTGAATTTAATAAAATAGAAGTAGCGGGTGTATTTAAGTCATGGATTAAATCTTTTAGAAAATTTTCTAAAAGATAAAGTGCTTCTTTCATAGGTCGCATAGAATAAATAGCAAATCCTACTGAAATGAAAAGTAGCAAAAAGAAAATTACGATACTAAATTTAAAAATCTTTATTAAAAATTCATTATAAACTTTTTCATATTTTGTTTTATCATAAATTACTTTTAAAAGATAAGGTCCGGTGGAAGGTATCTGAAAATAGGCACATAAACCTTCATCGCAATGGTAAATTTTAAATAATTGTTTTTGCTTATCATCTTCTATAATATCGAGTGAAAATTTATCACCTTTGAAATCAAAAGTATAATCTTTCATTTGATAAAGAAGATTCTGATCTATATCTTTTATCTTATCTTCGTGATACATGTATAAAACAACACTTGCAAATAAAATCAAGGGAATAAAAAAAAGATAAATAGTAGTAAAAAGCGATTTCTTTTCATAATTTTTCAAGTTTATATCCTATCCCTTTAGTATTTGTTATATTTAAATCTAATACCTTTTTTAATTTGCTAATTAGAACACGAAGGCCTGTTTCACTCGGCTTATTCATATAATCAAAAAATGTTGACTTATCAACAGTCCTATTGATATTACGTATAAGTAAAGCAAAAATTTCTTTTTCTACATTTCCTAAGGTTACTTCATTTCCATCTTTTAATACCCTATTTTCTAATAAATCAAATGTTATGTCATTATATTGAATAACAGGATTTTTTCGCTTCAAAGTAGCCTGAATACGGGCTAATAATTCATCAAGGTCAAATGGTTTTTTAATATAATCGTCACATCCACAATTAAAACCTTCTAAAGTTGATTTTATATCTCTAAGTGCTGTAATAAAGAATGTAGGAGTAGTATCTTCTGCATCACGTAATAGTTTTAAAGTTTCCATCCCACTGATTAAAGGAACGTTAATATCAAATAAATACAGATCAAATTTATTCTCATATGTGATGTCAATAACTTCCTGACCATCACCTACGAGTGTCACGTCGTAATTCTCTTGCTCTAAAATTTGTACCATAGTTTGTGCTAAAATAGTATCATCTTCTAAAAGTAAGATTTTTATTTTATTATTCATTTGATTACTTATTTTTGTAATGAAGTATCATTATATATTTTAAGAGGAATCTTCTGTTTTGCTTTTATAATAGCATCTGCTTCTTCTCTTGCTTCTATATTTTTTTGTGCTAATTTTTTCTTTAATTCTTCAATTAGTTCTTTTTTTTCTTCAGGAGTAGGAGCTTGATTGACTTTTTCAAATAGTTTTTCTACTTCTTTAGTTTCTGCAAACATAAGGGTTCCTATGAAAAAGAAAAAGACCATTAGTAGTTTATTAAATTTCATTCTTTTTCCTTTACTTTTTATTTATCTTTTCGTCACTCTTTTCTAAAGTTTTAATAGTATTCTTAACTTTTGCAATAGGTGATATCTTAAAAGATTTTAAATTACATTTATTCTTTTTTGCTAACTGATATTGTGAAGTATAAGACTCTAGTGCATCGTTAATATTTTTTGCAAAGATACTAGGAGACTTGCTTTCAATTAAAAAAAGTTGTGCTTTTGCCCCAACAATATCTTTTTCAAGAAAATACCCTTTATCAAACTCTTCTTTAATATATTTAGAAGCATGAGACATAACCTTTGTGTGTTTACTACAATATTTATAGGCTTTATGCTTTTTTTGAGGCTGTTTAACTACTTTTTTAATCTTTTTTTTAACTACTGGTTTCGTTGGAGGAGTTATAGTTTTTGAAGTATTTTCTTGGTTACATCCAGAAAAAAATATTGCAAAACCTGTTATAAAACATATTCGTTGTAAATTAGTCACTTGTATAACCTGTCTCTTATACACATCTGACGCTGCCGACGAAGAGGATAGTGTAG
>CAJXPH010000211.1 GCA_913057765.1 uncultured Campylobacteraceae bacterium | reverse complement strand
ATCTACACTATCCTCTTCGTCGGCAGCGTCAGATGTGTATAAGAGACAGATTAAAGATAAACTTGTTTTTCTAGATATATTTGTAGATGAAGAAGTTTTAACTATACAAATAAAAGATACCGCAGGTGGAATAGATGAAGACATAATCTATAGAGTTTTCGAACCATATTTTACTACTAAACATAAATCAGAAAGTACAGGATTAGGATTATATCTTTCATATATCATTGTTAAAAATAAAATGGATGGGCTAATAAGTGTTAAAAATGTAGATTTTAAGTATTTAGAAAAAGAATACAAAGGAGCTCAGTTTAGTATTGTTTTTCCAATAAAGTAAATTTTTTTTAATGATTTAAATTCTTTACAATCAAAAAGTTTTAAACAAAATACGGTATTATTACAAGATAAAATAATAAAAATAAACTATACTTATTAACTAAGGAATAAACCATGAGTGAAATTCATGAATTTTTTAACAGACAAATAAAACTTTGGGGTGAAGAAACACAAGACTCTTTACAAGGTAAAAAAGTTGCAATTATAGGTTCAGGTGGACTAGGTTGTACTTTAGCAATTGCATTAGGTGCATCAGGTATTGGTGAGTTTGCTTTTGTTGATTTTGATGAAGTAGGTGTTCATAATATTCATAGACAAATTGGTTTTAAAGTTGGTGATGATGGAAAAGCTAAATGTGAAGTTTTAAAAGAACTTGTGGAATCTAGATGTCCATATACAAAAGTTACAGCTTATAATGAAAGTTTTCAAGAGTTTGCTAAAAGAGGTTTAGAATTTGATTTAATTATTGATGGAACTGATAACTTACCAACAAGAGCAGATATTAATGAATATTGTATGGCAAATAATCAAGCTTGGATTTATGGTTCAGTTGAAGAATTTCATGGTCAAGTTTGTTTTTTTGAAAAAGCTTCATATGAAGCAGTATTCCAAATCAATGATAGAAAACCAAATGGTATTGCTTGTCCTATTGTAATGCATATAGGTTCACTTCAAGCAAATCTTGCTATTAGATACTTAACTGGCTTACCAGTTAAAAAAGATGTATTATATTATCTTTCATTTGATGAAGATGGTGTAATTAGTACTAAAAAATTCAATCTTCCTACAAATTAATCTAGTATCTTTAAGATACTAGATTACACTTTAAAATTCTTTTCTTTAAACAATTTTGTCTAACATTTTTTTAAGCACTTCTTAGATACACTATCCAAATTTTAACTAACAATATACGGGGAACTTTAAATGCCAAAAAGAGAAGATATAAAATCTATATTACTAATAGGTTCGGGACCTATTATCATTGGTCAAGCATGTGAGTTTGACTATTCTGGTACACAAGCTACAAAAACACTTAAAGAATTAGGATACAGAGTTGTTTTAATTAACTCAAACCCTGCAACTATTATGACTGATCCTGAGTTTGCTGATAGAACATATATTGAGCCAATCACAGAAGAAGTTGTTGCAAAAATAATTGAAAGAGAAAACATTGATGCTATCTTACCTACAATGGGTGGACAAACAGCACTTAATGTTGCAACTTCAATGTATGATAAGGGAATGCTTGACGGTGTTCAATTCCTTGGAGCTCATCCAGATGCAATTAAAAAAGGTGAAGAAAGACAACTTTTTAATGATGCAATGATTAAAATTGGTATGGATTTACCTAAAAGTGCAAATGCCTATACTGTTGATGATGCAATTAAAGTTGCAAAAGAAATCGGTTTCCCAGTAATTTCAAGAGCGTCATTTACCCTTGCAGGTGGTGGTTCTGGTGTTGCTTATAATATGGATGAGTTCAAAGAACTTGCTCAAGCTGGTATTGATGCCTCTCCTATTAATGAAATTGAAATTATGGAATCAATGCTTGGTTGGAAAGAATATGAAATGGAAGTTATCAGAGATAAAAAAGATAACTGTATTATCGTATGTTCTATTGAAAACTTAGATCCAATGGGTGTTCATACTGGAGATTCAACTACTATTGCTCCAGCACTTACTTTAACAGATAAAGAATATCAAGATATGAGAAATGCATCTTTTGCAATTCTTAGAGAAATTGGTGTTGATACTGGTGGATCAAATGTTCAATTCTCAATTTGTCCAAAAACTGGAAGAATGATTGTAATTGAAATGAATCCAAGAGTTTCAAGATCTTCTGCTCTAGCATCTAAAGCAACTGGTTATCCAATTGCTAAAGTAGCAACATTATTAGCAGTTGGATTTACTCTTGATGAGATTGAAAATGATATTACTGGTACTACTGCATCATTTGAACCTGTTATTGATTATGTTGTTACAAAGATTCCTCGATTTACTTTTGAAAAATTCCCTAAAGCAAACTCTACACTTTCAACTGGTATGAAATCAGTTGGTGAAGTTATGTCAATGGGTAGAACTTTTAACGAATCTATTCAAAAAGCACTTTGTTCTTTAGAAACTGGTCTTGTAGGATTTGATTCAATTTCTACTGATTTAGAATTAATCAAAAAAGAAATTAGACGACCAAACTGTGATAGATTACAATACTTAATGGATGGTATGAGACAAGGTCTTACAAATGAAGACATTTTTGATCTTTGCCAAGTTGATCCATGGTTCTTAACAAAATTTAGAGAAATGTATAATATTGAAAAATCGATGGATGTTTCAATTTTATCTGATGAATTTGCTATGAGAAATGCCAAAACAAATGGTTTCTCTGATGCTATGATTGCTAAGCTTATTGGTAAAAGTGAAGAAGATATATATCAAGCTAGAAAAAAACTAGATGTAAACCTTGAATATAATGAAGTAGATACGTGTGCTGCTGAATTTAAAGCACTAACTCCATATCTTTACTCAACTACAAATATTACAAAATTACCAAAAGTTGAAAAACCAGTTAGTGAAGATAAAAAAGTAATGATTATTGGTGGTGGTCCAAATAGAATTGGTCAAGGTATTGAGTTTGACTATTGTTGTGTGCATGCATCTTTTGCTTTAAAAGAAATGGGTGTTAAAACTATCATGTATAACTGTAATCCTGAAACAGTATCTACTGATTATGATACATCAGATATTTTATACTTTGAACCAATTGATTTTGAACATGTTAGATCTGTAATTGAAGAAGAAAATCCAGATGGTGTTATTGTACATTTTGGTGGACAAACTCCATTAAAGTTAGCAAATGCTTTAACTGAAATTGGTGCAAAGATTATTGGTACTACTGCTGAAGTTATTGATTTAGCTGAAGATAGAAAAAAATTCTCTAAATTTGTTGATGAAGTTGGATTATTACAACCTGAAAATGGAACAGCGGTTTTAGTTGAAGAAGCTATTGAAATTGCTGAAAGAATTGGATATCCAGTTCTAGTTCGTCCTTCTTTTGTTCTTGGTGGAAGAGGAATGAGAATTGTTTATTCAACTGCTGAATTAAAACAATATATGGATGAAGCTGTTTCAGTATCAAATGATGCACCTGTATTAGTTGACAAGTTCTTAGATAGAGCAATTGAACTTGATGTTGATTGTATTTGTGATGGTAAAGAAGTTTACATCGGTGGTATCATGCAACATATTGAAGAGGCTGGTGTTCACTCAGGTGATTCTGCTTGTTCATTACCTCCTGTTTCAATTTCAGATGAATTGATCAAAGAATTAGAAGAAAAAACTAAAGCAATGGCACTTGGACTTGGTGTTGTTGGTCTTATGAATACACAATATGCAATTCATAAAGGTGAAATCTATTTAATTGAAGTTAATCCTAGAGCTTCAAGAACTGTTCCTTTTGTTTCAAAAGCTACTGGTATGCCGTTAGCAAAAGTAGCAACTAGAGTTATGTGGGGAGAGAGTTTAAGAAGTGCACTTGCAACATATAATGAAGATTTAGTATGGGAAGATAATGGAGTATTAAAACCAATTTTAAAAGACCATATCTCTGTTAAAGAAGCGGTATTCCCATTTAATAAACTTTCAGGTTCTGATATGATTTTAACTCCTGAGATGAAATCTACAGGTGAAGTTATGGGTATCTCTGATAACTTTGGTACATCATATGCAAAAGCACAAAGTGCTGCAAAAAATGATTTACCAACTGAAGGTAAAGTATTTATTTCACTTTGTGATTTAGATAAAGAGTTTGCACCAAAAATTGCTTCTGGGTTAGTAGCAGAAGGTTTCACAGTTGTAGCAACAGGTGGAACACATCAAGCTATAACAGATGCAGGTATAGAGTGTGAAAAAGTACTTAAGATTTCTGAAGGTAGACCAAATATTACAGATTCAATTACAAATGGTGAAATTGCATTAGCATTTAATACTAGTGATGGAAAAGAATCATCTAAAGATGATGGTAAAAACATTAGAAGATCAGTACTAAAAGAAAATGTTCCTTATGTAACAACAGCAGCCGCAGCACTTGCTTGTGTTGAAGCTATGAAAGCATTAAGACAAAAAGATGGAATAGGTGTTAAGTCTATCCAAGAATTTTTAAATGACTAATGGATAAAACTAAAGTATATCTTGTACAAACCGATACAACGGTAGGCTTCTCATCATCAAATGATGGGAAGCTCTCAGATATAAAACAAAGACCTCAATCTCAGAAAATACTTCAAACTGTTGATTCTTTTAAAACTTTAAAGTCTATGACTAGAGTTCCCAAAAACTTTAGAAAAAGAGTTAGAAGGTCTCTTAAAACAACTTTTATATATCCAAATTTAAAATCATTTAGAGTTATTTCAGAAGATAATAGCTTTTATTCTTTTATATCTAAATTTGAAAACTTATACTCAACTTCTGCAAATCTTACAAGTGAAAAATTTGATTACGATTTTTCTTATGAAAATAGTGATGTTATTGTATTCACTAAAGATGCTTTTCGTGAAAATAGATCTTCACCAATGTATAAAATAAATAAAAAGAAGATCTGTCTCTTATACACATCTGACGCTGCCGACGAAGAGG
>CAJXPH010000210.1 GCA_913057765.1 uncultured Campylobacteraceae bacterium | reverse complement strand
GGGCTCGGAGATGTGTATAAGAGACAGAAATATAATATTTGTCAATTCATTTTTAAACTTCTTTTTATGAGTAATAGCGCTTAAAAAAGCTGGATTATACGAATATATCTTTTTAGTAGCTTTTTTTTGTTCATGTTTTTCAATAAGATAAATGATTTTATTTTTTTCAAAATATTTACATTCTTCATAAAATTTATCTTTTGATATTTTTATTTTTGATTTAAGTAGAAGATACAATTGGTTTAAAGATTTTTTTTCATCAATATTTAAAAATAATATTTTTAATATCTCTTGAGATGTTTTATCTTTATTTATTAGTATTATTAAGTCATGAAGTCTATTAAAAGTATGGATTTCATCTATATTTACAACCCCTGGTAAGTTGCCATTTTTTAAGAAATTATTGAAGCTTTGTGTAATATTCTGGTTTTTATTGTCATGCAATAAATATTCTTCAAAATCTAAAGGAGTTAAAAATAACTTTTTATAACCTTTTAATTGAGTGTTTTCCTTTGTCGAGATTATAATGCTTTCACAGAATGGTATCTTAAAATCAAATTCAAAATTCTCTAAAATAATAACTTTAATCTTATTTGTAAAAACATATTCTTCTAAGTTTTGTTCAATTTCTTCTTTTTCATTTCTATAATCATTTAAATCTATGTAGATATAATCTTCTTGATTGTAATTTGACAAATAATCAAATATCAGAAAACTTTTTCCTGATTTAGGAGGACCACTTATAATTGTTTTTGGATGAGTTATTCTTATTTTTCTTTCAAAAAAATTAATTTTTGAAAACTCTAATTCATGGCAAAACTCAAGTGTTGTCATTTTCTATTTTCATATAGAGAAATAGCTTCTTTAATTGCATTAACATAACTTTTTGTATTTAGTTTTCTATTCTTCTTATATGCAATATCAAATGCAGTTCCGTGGTCAACAGAAGTTCTAATAATAGGAAGATTTAAACTTACATTTATACTTTGATCAAAATATAAAGCTTTTAAAGGTGCTAATCCTTGATCATGATACATTGCTACAAAATATTTGTAGTTCTTTCTTGACATAGGAGAAAACGCAGTATCTGGAACCATAGGACCTTTGAAAATATCTTTTTTTAATTTTTTGTTTGCATTTTTAATTGCTTTAAATATTTCTACTTCTTCATCACCTAAGACACCATTATCACTTGCGTGTGGATTTAGACCTAATACCCCAATTTTATTTGCATTTACACTTTTGTAAAAATCTAATAAAAACTCAGTTAAATTTTCTTCTTCTATTTTTTTTGCAACTTTCTTTAAAGCAATATGCTCTGTAAATAGAGATACAAACATTTTTTTACAACCAAGCATCATAATCGCATTTTTACCAAAGAAATCTCTTAATACCTCAGTATGGCCCTTATATTTAATATCTGCTTTGTTCCATGATTCTTTATTAATTGGAAGAGTAACAATAGCTGAGACTTTTCCTTTATGTGCTAAATTAATAGCTTCCATAAATGAATCATATGACAATCTTCCAGCTCTTTTTGAAACATGCCCAGGCTTTATTTCAAAGTCGCCTTTTATATTATAAGTTTTAAATTTTTTTGGAATTTCTAATTCTAAAAGTTTAGATGTCTTTTTTAACATATCTTTGTTAATACAATAAATTGGATTACAAAGTTCAGATATTTTTTCATGAGATCTTAAAGCAATTTCTATTCCTATTCCATTTAAATCACCGACTGATATCGCGATTTTAGGTTTATCTAAATTCATAAAAGTTCTTTCATATCTTTAATAGCAGTTTCTAATCCTGTAAAAACTGATCTTGCAATGATACTTTGTCCTATATTTAATTCTTCAATTGTTTTAATTGAAGAAATCTTTGTAACATTTTGGTAGTTTAATCCATGACCTGCTGCAACTCTTATATTAAATTCTTGTGCTAAACTTGCGGCTTTTTTTATTTCTTTTCTACTTTTTGATAATAAATTTTTTAGTTCTTCTCTTGATAATTCTAGTTCTTTAATAGTATGATGAGAATTTGAAAGGTTTCCATGAAGCATCGCATAAATATTAGCAAATGAACCTGTGTGAAGTTCTATCCATTCAGCTTTTAATTTTGAACTCAATTCAATCATTTTTTTATCAGGATCGATAAATAATGATACTTCAATTTCATTTTCATGAAGTTTTTTTACAGCTTTTCTAATTCTTTCAAAATTGCCTTCTAAATCTAATCCACCTTCTGTTGTAACTTCTTCTCTATTTTCTGGAACTAAAGTTACACGTGCAGGCTTCATATTACATACAATTTCTATAATGTCTTCATTTATTGAGCATTCTAAATTAATAGGTAAAGATGACTGTTTACAAATACTTATTGCATCATTATCATGAATATGTCGTCTATCTTCTCTCAAATGTATAGTTATTTGATCAGCACCTGCTAATTTACAAATGCCAAGTGCATCAAGTGGATTTGGGTCATTTATTTTTCTCGCTTCCCTTAAAACTGCAATATGGTCAATATTTACTCCAAGTAACAAATTCTAATCCTTTATGCTAAATCATTTAATGTTGCAATATTTGCAGCAAGTTTGTTATGTACTTCTAAATATTCATCTTCAGGTTTACTATCTGCTACTATTCCTGCACCAGCCTGGAAGATTACTGTATCTTCTGTCAACATTGTTGTTCTAATAGTAATAGCACTATCCATATTTCCATCAAAACCAAAATATGCAATACTCCCTGAATAGAAGTTTCTTTTTATTCCTTCAAATTGTGCAATTAATTCCATGGCCCTAATTTTTGGAGCTCCTGTCATAGTTCCTGCAGTAAATGTTGCTGCAAATAAATCAAACATGTCATACTTTTCATCTATTACTGCTTCTACATCAGAAACAATATGCATTACATGCGAATATCTTTCTACTCTCATTAAATCAGTTACTTTTACAGTTCCAGGTTTTGCTACCCGACCTACATCATTACGTCCTAAGTCCACTAACATAAGATGTTCAGCTCTTTCTTTTACATCATTGATTAGCTCGATTTCCATTTCAATATCTTTATCTAATGTTCTTCCTCTTTTTCTAGTACCAGCAATTGGTCTTAAAAGTAAGTGCCCATCAACAAGTTTTATCATAACTTCTGGAGAGCTTCCTGCAATTGAAAAGTTCTCATATTCTAAGAAAAATAGGTAAGGACTTGGATTCTTGCTTCTTAATGCTCTATAAAAACTTAAATGATGAACTTTCGCTTTTTGAATAAATCTATTTGACATAAGAATTTGGAATACATCACCTGAACGTACCATCTCTTTTGACTTTGCAACCATTTCAAAAAACTTTTCTTTTGAAAAGTTGAACTTCCCTTTATCTAAAAGAGTAGCTTTCTTCAATGGAGAAAATTCATATGGAGTAAATAATTCTTTTTCAATTTTTTCTAAATCATCTTTTCTTGAATCCACAGATGTAACCATAATTAGTTTTGAAGTCTTATGTGAAAATCCTAAAACTATATTTGGTCTTATTAGGTCTAAGTCTGGAATATTTAATTGATCAACTAAATTATTCATTGAATCTTTTAGTTTTGGCTCAAATTCTTTTCCAATATCATAACCTATATTTCCAATAAATCCATCTACTAACCCAATACCAAGTTCTTGTGATTTTTGTTTGTAAAACTCTTTATCAAAATTTTCATAATATTTTTGTAGAAATTTTAAAGGATTTGATTCAACTTGTTTTACAATACCTTCTTCATTTTTGTGAAAACATTTATTATCTTCATACCAAACTCTCTCCCGTACTCCAATAGCGATAAATGAGTAGTTTCCATCACTTGAGTTTATTGTACTTTCAAATAAAAAAGTTATTTCATTTTCATATAGATTTTTAACTTTTTCATAGATCGAAACAGGAGTGAATTGATCTAGAAAAAGTTCTTTAGAGTAAAATTGCATTAGTTATTTGCCTTAAAATGTTAATATAAATGCCCCAGAAATATTTAGTTTTTTCTTAATATCCTCTGTTGCAAGTTTAGCTTGTCCTCTTGAAGAGTAAGGTCCAATTAATACTTTATGAAACAATTTATTATTAATTGTTATTTTATATACTTTGTATTTAAACCCTTTTTTTGTTATATCCTTAAGGTATTTGTCATTTGGCATTTTTGAAAATGCTCCAACTTGTACAAATGTTCCTTTTGGTGAGCTTGTTACAGTTGAGCTTTTTACTACTTTTGGAGTAGCCTTTTTAACTTTTGGTTTTGTAACTTTTACTACTTTTTTTACAGTTGGTTTAACTACCTTCTTTTCAATTTTAGGCTCAATTAAAACTTTTTTCGTAGGAGCAACATATATTGGTTCAGTTTTCTTTATTTCAAAAACATCAGGCTTTGCTTCTTTTATCGCTTGTTCAATTTCTTTTTCTTCAATTTTCTTAAGATTAAGTTTTTCGTCAATTTTTTCTTCTTTGATTACTTCTTTTTCTTTTTCACTTTTTATGTTTTTTAATTTTTCATTTATAATCTTTTGATACTGTTCTTCAATATTTCCATTTTCTAAAACTTTTTCACTATCTGTATTTTTAGATTTAGAGAAAGAATTATCCTGTTCAGAATCATTAGTTAAAAGGCGAATGATTATAATTGTTAATAAAAATAAAATTACTAGAATTAAACCAAGAACTAAATATTTCTTTTTATTTATTTCATTAGAACTTGGAGATTTTCCAAGCATAATATCACTGTATTCTTGTTCTTCTTGTATCTCAATTTCTCTATCAAGTCTTGGAGGAACTGTTTTAGTAGGTTCCTCATAGATTGACTCAGCATTGCTTATTTCATTTAATCTTTGTTCAATTTCTTCTTTTTCTTGTTTAAGTTGAACTTTTTTTATAAATTCTTCGCCTCTAATTTCCATAAAATATCCTTAAGTTAACAAGTTTTATAATTGTCTTTGAGCCTAGCTTTTAACGCCTAATAAGTAGACTGATTGTAAATAACAAAGTCACGAGCAAGAGATTTA
>CAJXPH010000209.1 GCA_913057765.1 uncultured Campylobacteraceae bacterium | reverse complement strand
CGAGATCCTCTCTGGTCTCGTGGGCTCGGAGATGTGTATAAGAGACAGTGTATATTCTAAATTAATATTATTTTCTGAAAGTATAGACACAACCTCATGAAAAGAACCAATATGGTCATCAATTTCAGCAGCAAAGACTTCAGTTATAGTAAGTGAAAATCCATTAGTATCTAAAATTCTTTTTGTTGACATTTCATCATCAACTAATAGTCTTAAAATCCCAAATTCACTTGTATCTACAAGGTTAATTGCTTTTAATGAAATTTTATTCTTTGATAATAATGAAGTTATATCCGATAACTCACCTTGTTTGTTTTCAATAAAAATAGATAATTGTTTGATACTATATTTACTCATTTGATTCCTTCTTCTCTTTTATCAAGAATTCTAATAGCTTTTCCAACACTTCGTTCAATACTTCTTGGTTCAACAAGTTTTACCTTTGCATTAATATATAAATTATTTAGCAAATTGTGTTGTATTGACTTTTTAATATTTTCAATCTCTGAAATAGAATCAATCATAACATCATCTGATATTTCAATCAAAATTTCTAAAGAATCTAAATGACCTTTTTTTCTTATAACAATTTGATAATTTATTGTTATACCTTCTGTTTGAGAAATTACATGTTCTATTTGAGAAGGATATATATTTACACCATTGATAATCATCATATCATCAGCCCGACCAACAACACTTTCCATACGAACTATTGTTCTTCCACAGGCACAAGGATCTCTCTTTAAAGAAGTGATATCACCTGTTTTATATCTAATTATTGGTAATGCTTGTTTAGTTAACGATGTAATTACTAATTCTCCACGTTCTCCATCGGGTAACAATTCTCCTGTTTTTGAATCAATAATTTCTGGATAAAAATGATCTTCAAAAATATGCAGTAAATCACTATGTTTACAAGAACAGCTAACTCCTGGTCCAATTATTTCTGATAATCCATATATCTCATGGTAATCAATTCCCCAAACTTTTGACACTTCTTCTTTAAGTCCTTTTGATGTGGGTTCTGCACCAAAAATTCCTGCTTTTAATTTAAAATCTTTTTTATAATCAATCCCAGCTTTTGAGGCAGACTCTGCCATATGTAAAGCAAAAGATGGAGTTGAAGCTAAAATTGTTGCTCCAAAATCTTTCATAAGCATTACTTGTCTATCTGTAAATCCTCCAGAACTTGGAATAACAGTAGCTTTTACTTTTGCTGCACCATTATGTAATCCAAGACCACCAGTAAAAAGTCCATATCCATATGCATTGTGTACTATATCTTCTTCTGTAGTTCCAGCCATCTTAAAAACTCTAGCCATTACTTCATCCCAAACATCAATATCATGTTCTGTATATCCAACAACAGTAGGTTTCCCAGTTGTTCCGGATGAACTATGTATACGAATTACTTGACTCATAGGAACTGTAAAAAGACCAAAAGGATAATGGTCTCTTAAGTCTTGTTTTTTCGTAAATGGAAGTTTTGATATATCTTCAATTGATTTGATATCTTTTGGATTTATTCCTAATTCATCAAATTTCTTTTTGTAAAAAGGTGTTAATGTATAAACTCTTTTAACAGTTTCTTTTAATCTTTTTGTCTGAAGTTTCCTTAGACTTTCTAAAGAACTACTTTCTACCTTATTCCAAATCATTTTACGCCTTTATATCATTTATCGCTTTTTCTAATACTTCAATATTTTGTGTTGAAATTTTTGGATTAAACTGTTTTAACGCCTCTTTTACTTCTTTTTCATTAAAAGGGAAATCTTCACAAGTAGCCAATACTACACCCAACATATAAACATTTAACCCTTGGATAGGGAATTCTTTATCTCTAGCTTTTTGAAAAGCATCTATACTTATAACTTCTGCATTTATATCAGAAGCTGGGAAATCAGACTCTGAGTTAACAGCTAATGTTCCTGTAGATTTTAGGAATTGAACATTTCTAAGTGCTTCATTTCTCTCTAATCCAATTAATAAATCTGCTTGGTTTGCATCAATTACAGGATTTGTATAATTACCAAGTTTAATTGTACATGAAACCGCACCGCCTCTTTGGCTCATACCATGATTCTCAGTACCTAAACATGCAACATCTTTATTTCCTGCACAAAGTGCTAAGATTTTAACTAAAAAAACTGAACCTTGACCACCAAAACCTGCAATTACTATTTGATATCTCATTATTTATTTTCCTCTCTAATAATTCCTCTACTTGTATCCTGTACAAAAGCGTCTGTTGGACATACAACACTAAAACAAGCACCACAACCAATACAAAGGAATGGATCAATTTCTACTTTTCCCTCTTCATTATAAGCCATTGGAGGGCATTTATATATAGTTGTACATTGGTCACAGGCAGTACAATCTTCTGGAACTACTTCTGCAAATTCTAATGGAATGTGATCATCAACTACTTCTTTATCTAGAACACAAAATTCACGAACCACAACAACAATTGGGCCAGTTGCTTCATCATATATTTTTTTCATACCTTTAAAGAAATCAAGCGAGTGTTGAATATCGTTAGAATAAATATGTTCATAAGTATCTGCTCCACATCCTTCTGCAATCTTCATAATATCAATTTCTTTATTTTCTCTTTGTGGTGGTTTTTGACGTCCTGTCATTGCAACAACAGAGTTGTCTAGAACAACTAACATAAATCTATGTTTTTGATATACTGCGTTTATTAAAGGTGGTATTCCACCATGAAAGAATGTACTATCTCCAATAGTTGCAACTACATATTTATCTGGGTCTGCAATTGAAAAACCACTTGCCATAGAAACTGATGCACCCATACATAAGACTGTATCAATTGCACCTTGATTTACTGCAAGTGTGTAACATCCAATATCTGAAGGATAAATTGATTTTTTCTTTCTAAATATTTTTGTAATTGCATAATAGATATCTCGATGAGGACAACCTGGACAAAGGTTTGGAGGCCTTGCTGCAACTTCTTCTTTAAAAGGAACCACTGGATATAAATCAGCTCCAGTATAAATCCCTAGTTTTATTAATGCATTCTGAATATAAACTTTTTGCATTTCATCTATAACGTGCATAGTTCCATCTAGTTTTCCATGAACTTTTTCAGTTAAAATTTGTTCTTCTATACATGGCATAGGTTCTTCAATAACTAAAACTTTTTCATAATTTTTAAATTGTTCTCTAATTTGTTTTTCAGGAAGAGGGTAAGGCATTATAAATTTAACTACATCAGCTTCAATTCCAATATCTTCAAGAGTTTCTCTTGCAAATCCATCTCCAGTTCCAGATGTAAGGATAAGTATCTTACTACCCTTACATTTCTCAAATTCAGGTTTAATAAGATTTTCCCAGTTGTATTCTTTTAATGCTTTAATTCTTTCAATTTGTTCATATCCTTGAACAATCCGTCCACCTCTTGGAACAGCAGCCCATCTTTCTATTTCTCTTTTAAATTCACCTTTCCCAGGCTTAAAATTAGTTTTTTCATCAATATCAACAATCTGTCTTGCATGACAAACTCTCATTACTGGTCGTAACATAGTGGGAGTTTGGAACGTTTCAGAGATATCGGCAGCAATTTTAACAAAATCATAGGCATCTTGTGGAGTAGCAGGATCTAGTACCGGTATTTTCGCAAATTTAGCAAAAACTCTTGAATCTTGTTCTGTTTGAGATGAATGAAACCCAGGATCATCAGCAACTATAAGTACAAAGGCTCCAAGGTTACCGATATATGAAGCACTCATTAATGCATCACTTGCAACATTTAATCCGACTTGTTTCATAGTTGCAGCAGCTCTTCTTCCTGCAATCGCACCTGCGTAGGCTACTTCAAAACCAACTTTTTCATTAGTTCCCCATTCTGCATATAAATCTAAATTCATTTGATGTTTTAGTTTATTTACATTTCCTAGTATCTCACTAGAAGGTGTTCCTGGATATCCAGAAATCATATCAATGTTTGAATGAATAATTCCCCATGCAATTGCATCATTTCCCATAAGAGTCTGTTTCATGATTTTCCTAATTATTAAATTAAATTTAAAATATTATACTAAGTATAATATTTATTGTAAATTAAATCTATCTTTTTTCTAAATTAATGTAAACTATTATAATTATTAGGTTTTTTTGTCTTGTTTGCAGTTTTTAATAGATATAGTTGTAATATACTTACTATGAAAAATACAATTATTAAAAGTATCTTAATTATATATAGACTAAATTAGTATAAAAACTTAAAGAAAATAGAAATATTTTTAATATTTTCCTAAAAAAAATAGGATTTTTTATCTATTATGTAAAATATTTAGAAAATTAAGTAAGTTTTGATTTATTTTATAATAATTGAAAAATATGAATATATTGATATAATTATTTAACTTTTATCATCAATTTAACAAATAATATTTCTAAATATGAATTGGGAGTATAGAAGTATTTCTAAGTTAAACTTTTTACTTCTCTATCTGCTAATATATGTTTCGTTGGATTTTTATTATAATCTAATGCAACAATAACAATTTCTTCTACTGTAAGAATGATTTTATCTGTAGTTTTATTTTTAATTTGACATTTAACAGTAATAGAAGTTTTCCCTGTTTTCTTTAGTTCTGTTCCAATTGCAAGAATATCACCAATATCAGCAGGATTTTTAAAACAAACTTCACTCATTTTTACGGTAGCTAATCTTTGTGTATCTAAAAGTTGTGCTGCAAAGATAATAGCCTCTTCATCAATCCATGACAAAGCTTGCCCTCCAAAAAGAATTCCTGCTGCGTTTAAATGTGGATACATTACCATTCTTTGTGAATCGTATATCAATTTAGTCCTTTTTATTTATGTTATAACAGTAATCGAATTAATAGTTGATAAAATGTGATTTTGAGTTAATAATATATAATTTTAATCTAGATTTTATAAATATAATGATAAATTATTATTTAGTTAATAAGCCTTTTTTTAGTAAGAAATAGAATTATTTTATTGCTGTCTCTTATACACATCTCCGAGCCCACGAGACCAGAGAGGATCTC
>CAJXPH010000208.1 GCA_913057765.1 uncultured Campylobacteraceae bacterium | reverse complement strand
ATCCTCTCTGGTCTCGTGGGCTCGGAGATGTGTATAAGAGACAGTTAAAATATTTAATATTTTCTATAGTTTTTTCAAATTTCAATGGATACCGATATAATTCATAACTTTCTTTATCCCAACCTTCTATTGAGAATTGTAAATTATTTACTTTTAATAAGGCATCTTTATTTTTAATTAATGTGGAAGCATTAGTTGATAAATTAATAATAAAACCTAACTTATTTGCTAAGAAGATAAATTTCTCAAACTCGGGATGGAGTGTCGGTTCCGCGGTAGAATACAACCTTAACGTCTCTATTTTTAATTCTTTTGCTTCTTCCAAAATTGATTTAAAAAGGTCATAACACATATAACCTTTTGATCTATCTTCTGGCATAAACTTTCTAGCACAAAAGAGACAGTCAGCATTACATGAAGCACAAATATCTATCACTAAGATTTTAGGTTCAAAAGTATCTACTTCTCTAAATTTATTTATTTTTTTCATATACTTCTCTCATATTTATAATTATATTTGCAAGTAAATCCCAATCTTTATTTGGATAATAATAGGGATAAGCTTTAAACTTCTTCGTTTTTTTAATCAATATGTTTTTTCTCGTTTCCCAATGAAATTTATTAATAAGATTACAACTATTTTTTCCCAAAATAGTGCATAATATTTTTTTAATAGCTAATTCAAATTTAGAACTTGGTCTTACATCAAAATATTTTCTTCTGTTTTTCTCAACCCATTCTTTTTTATATGACTCTAAAGAATTAGATATGATTATCTCAGATTTGTCTTTAGATAACTCATCAGAAAAATTAAATAAAAAATCAGATAATGCTTCTTTTAAACTTATCGCTTCTTTTGAATTTGATTCAATATAATTTTCCAATAATCCTCGTGTATCACTACTCGTTCCTTTTTTATAAACTAAAATAGCATCTCTAGCCATATGTAATTCATCAAGTAATTTCCATTTTCCCAAAATTATAGAAGACATAGCAATAAATCTTTCAATCATATTGAAATCATAAATATGATATTTTTTTATATAATTGTTTATTAACTTCAAGTTTTCTAATCTGTATAAAGAATAAAAATTATGGAAATATACTTTTGATAAAGAATCTATTCTAAGTTCAATGTCATCATAGTTAATATTTCTTTGCGTCTTAAAATATATTGGTTGAGTATCAAGATTATCATTATCAAATTTAAAACCAATGGCCCTACCTAAAACACTTGAATAGTCACTATTATTCTCAAGAAAATTATAACTTGTTGTAACAAAATCTTTTAGAATAAAATCATCATCAGAACAAATATGTATATATTTAGTTCTTAACTCATCTATTGATAAAGTAAACTTTTCAAATAATTCCATATTTGGGAAATGGAGATACTTTATATTTTCAGAAAATTCAAATTCTAATTTTTCATCCGAAGAATCTGCAATTAGAATTTGAAATCCAAAATTCTTATAATAATTAATTTTATTGATTAAAAAAGCATTCCTTTTATGTGTTAAAATAAGTAATGTTATATTATTGTTCATCCATCAACTTCTATTTTTAAATTACTTATATAGTTTTTTATTGCATTTTCAGAAGATGATAAAGAAAGAACTTTAGATATTTTTTGAGTATTTATTTTATATATTTGAATATTTTTTGTACAATCATCTACATATAAAGAATTTACTCCTGATATATTTTTAATATCGCCTATTTCTATACTGTTCTTTGAGCATAAATTAAAAACTTCATTCTTTATATTTTTGTTTATTATTTTAAATATAGATTCGGCAATAAAATCCGTATGTATTACATTTAATTCTGATTTTGGACTTATAAATACTTTTTTCTCTTCATGTAAAAAATCATAAATAGGATTTTTTTGTAATCCAATACCTACAAGAGCAGGTAATCTAAATATTAAATAATTCTCTGCAAATCTCTTTACATAATTTTCTGCCATATACTTGTGGAAACCATAAACAGAAGATTTTTGTGTATCAATTACACTATCTTCCCTAGTTAAGTTCTCATCATCTAAGGTTCCATAAACATCAACTGTTGATAAATGTACGAAAAGTTTAAATTTAATCTTATGAATATAAAAACTAACACTTTTTAAAGAAGCCTCAAAATCGAAAAATGGATCCTCTTGAGCTTTATATTTAAAAGCATTTCCATTCGCATAAATTAGAATATCACACTCTTGATCTACAAATTCAAAAGCATTATCTTTTTGAATAACTTTATATTCAATTCTATTTCTTTTTAAATATTGAACAATTGCCGAACCAGTAAGTCCGTTTCCTCCAATTACAAAGATCATTCATCTTTCCTTATGTTACAAAATTTGGTGACATATCATCAGAAGGATGAAGAGAATCTTGCATTGCAACATTTAATTGCATACATTTACAAAATAGTCCACAATTACTTGGTGTAATATATGATTCCAAAGTAGTATTTATTGAATCTGCCCAGATATCAGTTAAGCTCTTTTCATAAATATTTCCTATTGTAAACTTTTTTTCATCTCTAGCATTTTTACAAAAAAGAAGATTCCCTTCCGCACTTATTGCTCCTTGAAAAGAATGGGCATAACAGGTACTCACATAGTCTAAGTTTTGCTGATGATTTAAATAACCGGCGGTTAATTGTAAAATACTACTTTTTTCTAATATTTTTCCAATGTGATTAAAGATTTTTTGTGTTCTCTCACTATTCCAAAACTCACCACCATCATCGGTAAACATATCTGGTGCAAACTGTATATAATTTATAGATGTTTCTTTTAAAAGTTGTACTAGATTTTCTAAAGATTCTATATTCTCTGGAGTTACTAATACTCTAACACCAATATTTAGATTACCTTTAAGATTAACCTTTACTTCACTTAAAAGTTTGATATTTCTAATTATTTTATCAAACTGATCTACCCCTTGCACTTTTTGATAACTAACAGAATCCCCACCAGCAAGAGATATTCGAATCCATTTTAAATTTGTGACTAAATCTTCTGTAAATTTATGAATAACTGAACCATTTGTTATTAATCCACAATCAATTCCACAATCTTTTGTATGTTTTAATATTTCAATAAAATTATTATGTAGAGTAGGCTCACCTCCACCAGTAAAGCTTATCCCTTTACAACCTAAATTTCGTGCCTCACTAATTCTACTTTTTAACATATCTGTATTTAATGTACTCTTATCTACAGATATGTGTTCAGCATAAAAACAAAATGTACACTTATGATTACATCTATTTGTCAGATCAATTTCCATTGTAATAGGGAAAGGTCTTTTATTTTGCTTATAAGCAACTATTTGTTCGGGATGATAAAATACTTTTTTACTAAAATCAAAATTGTGCAACTTCATATTAACTCATTAATTTAAAAATTTTATTTATCTCTTTTTTAATATTATCTTTAGAAAAAGAGAGTTTAGGTAAAGGGTATGTGTCTATAACAAAAGTATTACATAAGTTAGGTTCTTTACTTAACACTTCAATTATACAATCTTTTTTTGATATATCTTTATAAACCTTTTTTGTAATTTTAGCTACTTCTTTAATTGTAAGGTTTATATCACTTGCTAAAATCAAATTTTGTCCATTATACTTTTCAAAATCTTCTATAATTATTTTTATATACTTACTTATTTCCTTTAAAGAAATAAAATTCCTATATTGTTTTCCTGAACTCAAAAGTGTTATTTTTGAATCTTTCAAAAGATCCTTGCAGAAACATGTCGGGACTAAAGTATCTCTTTTTATATTTTTTGATACAGTAGCCCCATAAACATTGGTAGGCCTTACTATTACAAAATCTAATTGCTTGTTTTTTGCATAATTTGTAATATATTCTTCTGCAAAAAGATGTGTTATTGCATAATCATTTTTACAATTTAAATCACTTAAATTATTAATTTTACCACTATCTTTCCCAAAAACTTGAAATGTTGAAAAATATATTAATTTGTCGATACTATTTTTTTCACAAAATTGAAGTACTTTTTTTGTACCTAAAGTTGTTACTAATATCGCATCTTTATCATTTTTTGAATCAATATCATTTGCGGCAGCCAAGTGAATAAATAAATTATATTTTTTTTTAATTAATAAAGTATCAATATCTAATATATCTTTTATATAGACCTTAATCTTTTTATTTAAACCCTCTAAGTTATTTTTATTTCTTGCAACTCCATCAACTTCATAACCTTTACTTATTAAATGATTTGCTAAAAAACTTCCTATGTAACCATTTATTCCTGATATAAATATTTTCATATTAAACCTTTAAAATCATCCCAAGAAGAATCTTTTTGAGAAAGTATAGGATTAGTACAAGGCCAATTAATATTAAAAAATGGATCATTCCATCTAAAACCTCTTTCTGAAGAAGCATCATAATAATTACTAACTTGATAGATAACTATTGTATCCTCTTCTAATGTTAAGAATCCATGGGCAAAACCTTTTGGAACCAATAACATTAAATCATTTTTTTCACTTAATTCTATGGAAAAATGTTTTCCAAAAGTTTCAGAATTCTCTCTTAGATCAATAATAACATCTAAAATTCTTCCCTTTATACATTGAATAAGTTTATCTTCTTGGAAATCACCTACTTGCATATGCATACCACGCAAAGTATATTTTTCTTTTGAAATAGATAAGTTAGTCTGTACCATTTTATGGGAAAACCCATTCTTCTTAAATTCATCTTCACAATAAGATCTTGAAAAACTACCTCGTTCATCTTTAAAAGGATTCTTTTTTACAATTAATACATCTTTAAATTCATTTTTTTCAAAAAACATCTTTTGATCCTTTTATCACTCTTAAATTATTATCTATAAAATTATTTTCAATTAAATAAAGAATTTGTTTCAATCTAGTAAAATACTTATCTTCAAACTTATTATTATTAAGATTTATTTCCTCATATACTTTCTTTATCTCATTTATTCCATCTTCTAAAGAAACCTGTCTCTTATACACATCTGACGCTGCCGACGAAGAGGATAGTGTAGATC
>CAJXPH010000207.1 GCA_913057765.1 uncultured Campylobacteraceae bacterium | reverse complement strand
CGAGATCTCCACTATCCTCTTCGTCGGCAGCGTCAGATGTGTATAAGAGACAGTTAGTAAACATACAAAAGGTTCTTCTTTTGATGCATATGTTTCACACTCTAAAGGAAGTGTTGTAGGTACTACTAAATAATTATCACAATCAAAAGTTAATGTATTACTTGCCAAGTTTGCAAGTTTTTTCCCTTGTAAAACTAAAATCAAACATACATCATATATTAAAGGACTCTTGGGTTCATATGTAGTTGTTTTAAAAATTTTTACATCTTTTAAAAGGGTATCGTGTATCCCATCTTTTTTATTAATAAAACTTCTATTGTCTAAAATGCTTTTATTCATTTATTATTTTGCCTTTTATTTTGAGCTCTTTTTTATAAGTTACATAATAAAAGCTTTATTTTTATTAAATCTACATATATTCGATTATTTTTCGATTATTTGTTGTTAGACTTCCATTATAAGTTTTAAAAAGGACAAAAAATGAATAATTCAAGAAGAGATTTTCTTAAAAAAGGTGCAGCGGGAACAGCTGTTATTGCTGCAAGTGGAAGTTTAAGTGGCGTTGTTGCAAAAGAATTTGCAAGTCGAACTGAAAAAATTCCTCATGCATCACATTTTGGGCCATTCCATGCACATGTAAGAGATGGTAAAATTGTTGATATTACACCTCAATTAGATTCTGATGCAAATCCTACTGTTATGGTAAAAGGTTTAGCTGACAGAATGATGACTCCTTCAAGAGTAAAATATCCTGTTGTAAGAAAATCTTACTTAGAAGGTAAAGGTAAAGGCGAATTAAGAGGTAAAGAAGAATTCGTAAGAGTTTCATGGGATAAAGCTTTAGATTTAGCTGCGGATGCAATTAAAAAAGCACAGAAAAAAGGTGGAAATAAAGCACTTTATAATTCAGCTTACTCTGGTTGGGCACATCCAGGTGCATTTAAACCAAATGCAATGGCTGGTAGATTCTTTAATCAAATTGGTGGTGCTGTTGGTACTGCTGGTGAGTATTCAAATGGTGCTGCAGGACCTACTAACCCTGTTATTGTTGGAGATATGGAAGTTTATTCTATTCAAACTGCTCATGAACAAATTATTAAAAATACAAAAGTTATGGTTTTATGGGGAGCTGACCTTTATAAAACTAATAGAATTGGTTGGGCTGTTCCAAATCACAGAAATATTGATGCATATGAAGAGTATAAAAAAGCAGGAATCAAATTTATTTCGATTGACCCTATTTATACAAAATCTGCACAAGAGTTCAAAGCTGACTGGATTAAAATTAGACCAGGTTCAGATGTTGCTTTAATGATGGCAATGATGCATCATTTATATACTTCTAAAAAATATGATAAAAAATTTGTTGATAAATATACTTATGGTTTTGAAAAATTCTTACCATATTTATTAGGAAAAACAGATGGTGTAGCTAAAACTGCAAAATGGGCAGAAAAATTAACTGAAGTTCCAGCTGCAACTATTAAAGAACTTGCTGAAACAATGGTTTCAAATAGAACAATGATTGCTGGTAACTGGGCAATGCAAAGAGCTCAACATGGTGAGCAAGTTGACTGGACATTAATTACTTTAGCATCTATGCTTGGACAAATCGGACTTCCAGGTGGAGGATTTGGTTTCTCTATGCATTATGCAGGTGGTGGTGATGCAAATTCTGGTAAAACTACTGTTGGTGGAATGTCTCAAGGTGGTGGAAATAAAGTTAATATTAATATCCCTGCATCAAGAATGAGTGATTTAATTAATAACCCTGGTAAAACTGTTAAATTTAAAGGTGGTGAAGTTACATATCCAAAAGTTGACGTAATGTTATGTACTGGTTCATCTCCTATTGGTCACCAACCAGATGTAAATGAATTAGTTAGTGCAATGAGAACACTAGATACAATTATTACAATTGATCCATGGTGGACACCAACTGCTAAAATGTCAGATATTGTTTTCCCTGCAACTAATACTATGGAAAGAGATGATATTACTTCAGGTATGTCTTATTCTCAAGATAGAATTTTTGCAATGAAAAAAGTTGTTGATGCTAGATATGAATCAAAAGATGATTATGTAATCTTCGCAGAATTAGCAAAAAGATTTGGTAAAGAGAAAAAATTCACTAGAGGTAGAACAGCTATTGAATGGATTGAAAGATTATATAATAGATCAACTGCTAAAAAAGAGATGGGAATTTCGTTTAAAGAATTCTGGGCTAAAGGTGTTGTTAAATATGATATTCCTGATAGTGCTAGAAAATATGTTAGACACGAAGCGTTTAGAAAAGACCCTGTTAAAAATGCATTAAAAACAGAGACTGGTAAAATTCAAATCTTCTCTGATAAATTTGCAGGATTTAAATTAAAAGACTTTAAAGGTCACCCAATGTGGATGGAGCCAGCAGAGTGGTTAGGAAATAAAGAAGTTGTAGCTAAATATCCACTACACTTAGTATCTCCACACCCAACATACAGAGTTCACTCTCAGTTAGATAACACTTGGGTACAAAATGTACATAAAGTGCAAGGTAGAGAGCCAATTAGAATTTCTCCAAATGATGCTAAGAAATTTGGTGTAAAAGATGGTGAAGTTGTTGAGGTTTATAATGAAAGAGGAAGTTTACTTGCTGGTGTTGTTGTAACTAATACAATTAGAGATGGTGTTGTTGCAATTGAAGAGGGTGCTTGGTATTCTCCTGAAGATGCAAATAAAAAAGGTACAAGATGTAATTCTGGACAAGCTAACTTATTAACTTCGTCAAGACCAACATCTTCTATGGCACAAGCAACGACTGCAAATACTTGTCTTGTAGCAATTAAAAAAGCTGGTACAGTTAAACCAAATATGGCTTATCAACCACCGGTAATTATAGGAGCATAATTATGTTAAAAGTAATAAAAAATATTGCTTTTAGTATTTTCTTACTTGGGCTTACTGCCCAAGTAAATGCACAAGAGTTATTTGTGTTTCAAAATGGAAATCTAAAAGCTGATAATGGAAAAGTAGCAAAAGTTTTTTTAGGTGTTCCAGTTAAAGTAAAAAAAGACATGGGGTCAAGTACTAAAGTATCTATCCATGGTTTTTTAGATGGAACAAACGTTTATTCAAGTGAAAAGAAAGAGCTTTTAATTGCTGTTTTAGATGAAGGTTTTAAACCTACTACAATTAAAGGTACTGAAGTTGAATTAGTTGGAACTATTGAAAAAGAGTTATTAACTGAAAATGGTGCAGAAGTTTGGGAAGAACATGAAGAGTTTTTCTTTGAAATGTGTACTCAATGTCATGCAGCACAAGCTCCAAGTCATCATACAATGATTGAATGGGAAGCTTTAATGTTACCGATGAGAGGTTTTGCAAAACTTGATGATGAAGAGAATAGTTATTTATTAAGATATTTAAAATCAAATGCATCTAATGGATTAGTGAAAGTTAAACACTAAGATTTGTTATACTTTTATCATAATAGTATAATAATATAGTAGAAAGGAGATTGTCATGAAAGAACTGTTTTTAGAAAAATTAAAAACTCTGACAATTCTTTATGCTGAAGATGAAGAGGGCATAAGAAAAAATATTACTGACTCTTTAAAATATTATATGAAAGATGTTTATGAAGCTTCAAACGGACAAGAAGCATATGATATTTATAAAGAAAAGAAACCAGATATTATATTAAGTGATATTCATATGCCTATTATGGATGGTATAGAATTTGTAAAGAAATTAAGAAAAGAAGATAGAAGTACTCCTGTTGTAATGATTACTGCCCATACAGATAAAAAATATTTACTTGAAGCCGTAGAGTTACACATGGAAAAATATATTGTAAAACCTCTAGAGTTAGATGAACTTTTTGATATTTTAAAAAAATGTGTAAATGTTTTAAAAATTAATGATATTACTATATTAGAAGTTGATAGTAACTACTCTTATGATTATGATAGAAAAGAATTACTTTATAAAGATGAGGTAATTATATTAAATAAAAAAGAGATGAGTTTTCTTGAATTACTTATTTCGAACCAAAATAGGGTTGTAACTTATGAGGAGTTACAAGAATATGTTTGGGCTGATGATATTATGACAGACAGTGCACTTCGTTCACTAGTAAGAAATTTACGAAAGAAACTACCAACAGATTTAATTTTTAATTTGTCGGGAATAGGGTATCGTCTTGTTTAGATTTATATTCTATTTACTTTTAGGACTAAGTTATTTAGTCGCAGCTGAACTTGAACCTATAAATTTTAGAGAGGATGATTCCTCTTTAACTGTTGCCCCTTCTTTAAATCCAAAATCACATATAAAAATATTCTTACCTAGTATCCCTTATTCCTATATTGCAAAAAATACAAACTCCGGTCTAATTAGATCTTATGATAATGAAAAAGGGTGGGTTTATGATCTTGCCAAATCTCACAAAAGAATTGATGAGTATACTTATATTATTGAAATTAGAAAGAATCTAAAGTTTCAAGATGGAACTAATTTCACAATTGATAATGTAGTAAGAAATTTAAGATATTTTAAAAAGAGCCCTTTTTTATATACAAACATAGATAAAATAGATTATAAAATAAGTAAAATAGATGATTATAAGATAAAAATAGTTTTAAAACAGAAATATGAAATGTTTTTTTTAGACTTAGCAAGAATATATTTTTATACAGATGAATACCTAGAAATGTTTGAGCCAAAAGGTGCTCAAACTGGCTCAGCAAACAAGGTTCCAGGACCTTATGGTATGGGCCCATATATTTTAAAAAGCGGATATGCCGTTGGTGATAAACAAACAGATAAACTAGAATTAGAAGCAAATCCATATTATTGGGATTCTAGATATCCTAAAATAAAAAATGTCACAGTTTTTACTCAACTTAATATGACTGAAGCTTTAGATAAAGTGATAAATTATGAGGGAAAATTAGATATTTCGCCTATTCCTTTTAATAAAAAAATTGATGTTGTAATGTCAAAATATTCAAAACTTGTGATAAAGAAATCTACAAATAACTTTTTAATCTTTTTTAATTTAGTAAATGGAAACAAAAAACTTAAAAATAAAAATGTGAGGCTTGCCTTAAATCTGTCTCTTATACACATCTCCGAGCCC
>CAJXPH010000206.1 GCA_913057765.1 uncultured Campylobacteraceae bacterium | reverse complement strand
ATCTACACTATCCTCTTCGTCGGCAGCGTCAGATGTGTATAAGAGACAGATAACACATTTTTATCTTAAGTTAATATAAGAATAATGATTAAAATAAATTTAGCACGATTTGATAAGAAAAATAGAAATATTAGAAAAGACTAAAGTTTATTTTAACCCTACAATTAAGGTATCAAAAAATTATAGGAGAAAAATTATGAATATTAATAAAGTTTCCGCGTTTTCTTACGAAAATAGTGGAGGAAACCCAGCTGGTGTACTTATTACTGAAAAGATGTTAAGTGAAGAAAAAATGCTTGAAATTGCAAAAGAAGTAAATTATTCTGAAACAGCTTTTTTAGTAAAAAAGGAAGATAACAAATTTAGGATAAGATACTTTTCTCCTGAAATGGAAATTGAGTTTTGTGGACATGCGACAATTGCTAGCGGTTATATTTTAGCTAATAATTTTGGATTAGGGTCATATGAGTTAGAGCTAAATAAAGGGATAATCACCATTGATTCAAATCTTAAGAATAACGAAATAATCACTTCTATAAATTCTTTAAATACTAAAACTGAGGATTTAAATGATGAAGTTATTGACTCTTTTCTAGATTTGTTTAATTTTACAAAAAACGATTTAGATTCAAAATACCCAATAAGAAATTCCTTTTCAGGGAATAATCATTTAATTATATTTGTAAAAGAGAAAAAAAGTTTAGAGAATATGAAATACGATTTTGAAAAAGCTAAAGAGTTAACTAGACTTCATAATATCGTAACTATTAGTATTCTTTATTGCGAAAATGAAAATGTATATCACTCTAGAAATCCCTTTGCTTACGGAGGTGTTTACGAAGATCCAGCTACTGGCTCTGCAGGAATTGCGCTTGCTGAATATTTAAGAGATACAAAAATTAAAACATCAGGTGAAATAGAAATTTTACAAGGTTTTGATATGGGAATGCCCTCAAAATTAAATGTAGAATATTCAGATATCCCTAATAGCAGTATAAAAATTTCAGGGGAAAGTAGGATTATAGATTGAGAAGATAAAACATTGCTCAATGAAAGGATTGAACATTAAAGACTTTCAAGTGTTATAAGGGTTATTATACAAAAAAACTAGCCCTTATCCTTTACTAAATTTTAATCCATATTTCAATATACTATTTCCTTAATTCTAAATTAAAATATACTAAATTTATAAAGATTAAATAAATGATTACACAAATAAATGAATTAATTGGAAAACAAGTACTAATAATTGATGGTGCTATGGGAACTCAATTGCAACTTGCTGAAATTAAGCAAGAAGAATGGATATATGAAGGTGAAGATTTAGAAGGTTGTAATGAACTTTTAAATGAAAGTGCACAACATGTTTTAAGAAAAATACATGATGACTATGCAAAAGCAGGGGCAAACTTAATTACTACAAATACTTTTGGAACTATGCCTTGGGTTTTAGATGAATATGGGATTCCTGAAAAAGCATATGAACTCTCACGTCTTGGAGCCGAACTTGTTAAAGAGTCTTGTCTAAAATATGAAGATGAAAATAATCCAAAATTTGTACTAGGTTCAATTGGCCCTGGGACAAAACTTCCTTCACTAGGCCACATTCATTATGATGTAATGTATGAAGGTTATAAAGAAGTTGCAAATGGACTTGCTGATGGTGGATGTGATATTTTTCTACTTGAAACTTGCCAAGATCCCTTACAAATAAAAGCAGCACTTCATGCCCTAAATGATACTCATCCCGAAATACCAGTTATGGTTTCTGTAACAATTGAGATGACGGGAACTATGTTAATTGGTACTGATGCCTTGACTATTGCTGCTATTATGGAACCATTTAATATTTTATCACTTGGATTTAATTGTGGTACGGGACCAAAACAAGTATTTAAACATGTTAAAACATTAAGTGAAGTTTGTAAATTCCCAATATCTGTACATGCAAATGCAGGACTTCCTCAAAATAGAGGAGGAATGACTTATTATCCAATGGGACCAGATGAGTTTACTTCTTTACAAGAAACATTCTTAGATATCAATGGAGTTTCATTCCTAGGTGGTTGTTGTGGAACAACACCCGAACATATTGAAACTTTATCAAATAAAGTTAAAGGAAGAGTTCCAAAAAAACCTTCTGGATTTTTAAAAGCCTCATTGGCTTCATTATTTAATACAGTTCCTTTAAAACAAGAACCTGCACCATTACTTATTGGTGAGCGTTCAAATGCAACAGGTTCTAAAGCTTTTAGAGAACTACTTAAAGCAAATGATTATGAAGGGACACTTTCTGTCGGACAACAACAAGTACGAGCAGGTGCCCATATTATTGATGTTTCTGTTGGATTTGCAGGACGTGATGAAAGAGAAGATATGGATAAAGTTGTAGAACTTTATTCTCAAAAAATCTCACTTCCTTTGATGCCAGATTCAACTCAAATTACGGCACTTGAAGCAGCTTTAAAACAAATAGGTGGACGACCTATTATCAACTCTGTTAACCTTGAAGATGGAGAAGAAAAGTTTGATGCAGTTTGTTCTTTAGCTAAAAAGTTTGGTGCAGCACTTGTTTGTCTTGTAATTGATGAAGTTGGAATGGCTAAAACAAAAGATGACAAACTTAGAATGGCTGAAAGAATCTATGATCTATGTGTAAATAGACATGGATTTAAACCTGATGATTTAGTATTTGACATGCTTACGTTTACTATTGGCTCTGGAGATGATGAATATAGAACTGCGGGTGTTGAAACTATTGAAGCAATTAGAGAATTCCAAATTAGACATCCTGAAGTTGGAACTACTCTAGGACTTTCAAATATCTCTTTTGGACTTGATATAAAAGCAAGAGCATATTTAAACTCTATTTATTTAGATTATTGTGTAAAAGCGGGATTAACGTCTGCTATTGTAAATGTTAAACATATTTTGCCATTAAATAAAATATCAGAAGAAGATAAAAAAGCTTGTGATGATTTGATTTTCAATAATCAAGAAGATGGTGACCCTTTATTTAAATTTATTGAACACTTTTCAAATGTTGATGAAATTGAAGAACAGAGTGATGAAGAGTATCAAAAAATGCCTCCTCTTGAAAAAGTAAAAAAACTTCTTCTGGATGGTGATAAGGACAGATTACTTCCTTTAGTTGAAGAGTTAAGACATGAAATAAAACCAGAGACTATTGTAAATGAATGGCTAATTGATGGTATGAAAATCATTGGTGAACTATTTGGTTCAGGTCAAATGCAATTACCTTTTGTACTTCAAAGTGCTGAAACTATGAAAGCAACTGTTGATGCTCTTAATCCATATTTACCAAAAGAAGAAAAAGCTAGTGAGACAGTTCTTGTTTTAGGAACAGTAAGAGGTGATGTTCATGATGTTGGTAAAAACTTAGTTGATATTATTCTTTCAAATAATGGATTCAAAGTAATTAATATCGGTATCAAAGCTGATTTAAATGACTTTATTATTGCTGTTAAAGAACATAAAGCAGATGCTATTGGAATGAGTGGATTACTTGTAAAATCAACTGCTGTTATGAAAGATAATCTTGAAGAACTTCAAGCTCAAGGTATTGATATTCCAGTACTTCTTGGAGGTGCTGCTTTAACTAAATCATTTATAAATGATTATTGTAGACCTTTATATGATGGACCAATTTTCTATTGTAGAGATGCTTTTGATGGTGTTGTTTCTATGCAAAGAGTTGAATCAGGTGAAACTGATAATACTTCACTTGCTGCTGATTTAATAAATGAAGAAGAAACTATTGCTAAAAAAGAAGTTGTAGAAATTATTGTAGATGAAAAAGATGTTGAACTTCCAGAAGAGGGAACATTTACTTTCCCTCCATTATGGGGTAGAGTTGCACAAAGTGGTAATCAACTAAATAAAGACTTAATTTTTAAATGGATAAATCATAGGGTTTTATTTAGACAAAGATGGGGTTATAAAAGAGGTAAACAAAAAAGCGAAGACTTTATCAAACATGAAAATGAAGTGGTAGAACCAATATATGAAAAATTAAAAGAAGAGTTTATAGACAAAGGATTGTTTGACCCAATTGCTATTTATGCATATTACCCTTGTATTTCAAAAGAGAATAAACTTTATATCTTTAGTAAAGATTATGCATTTCATAGTATTGAAGAAGCTAAAAATGTACCATCATTAGATAAAGCTATTAAAATATTTGAATTCCCTAGACAAAAGAAAAAACCACATAGATGTATTGCTGATTTCTTTGCAAATGATAGACTTGATGTAATTGGGTTTACTCTTGCAAGTGCTGGTTTAAAACTTAGCCCTTATGAAGCAGAGCTTTATAAAGAGAGTAAGTTTACAGAATACTATCAAGTTCATGGACTTGGTGTTGAATTAGCTGAAGCATTAGCTGAGGTACTTCATAAGCAAGTTAGACTTGACTTAGATATTGTTCCAAAAGAAGGACATACTTTAAACGATGTTCAAATGAAACAGTATGTAGGGTGTAGATATTCTCCTGGATATGCTGCTTGTCCTGATTTAGAAATGAGTAGAGATATTTTTGATTTATTAAATCCTGAAGAGTTTGGAATTGAATTATCTGAAACATTCCAGATTCATCCTGAACAATCTACTTGTGCAATTGTAGTGCCACACCAAAAAGCAAACTATTATAATATATAGAATATAAAAGTCATCAATCTTATTAGGGTAAGATGATGGCTTTTATATTAAAATTTGTAAACTTCAAAAAAGGGAGACTACTCCTGTTTTGAGATTGTATTATAAAATAAAATAGTGTAAGAAAAGAAGAATCTATGAATTAAGATAGATTTTCCTATGGTAAATACTTCAAAAAGCTTATATTTATTCACCATTACTTAATTTAGCCATTTTTTAGCTACATTTTTTTGTTAACATATTTTTTAACACTTATAATTTCTAGGAAGGAATAAGATATGATAAAAAGCATTGCACTAATTGAATAGAGCAATTCTAATAAATTCATTCAAATTTTGAGAATTAATCTCTTTATTATTACTTACTTAGAAAATTATAGTTTATTTATAAAGTTATATAACAATTGGTTGTTTATAACTTCCAGTAAGGATAAGATCTGTCTCTTATACACATCTCCGAGCCCACGAGACCAGAGAGGATCTCG
>CAJXPH010000205.1 GCA_913057765.1 uncultured Campylobacteraceae bacterium | reverse complement strand
TCTTCGTCGGCAGCGTCAGATGTGTATAAGAGACAGATATATATTATTATTTACCGCAGTAGTATCTTTTTCAGAAACTATTGATGAAGAAGTTAAAAATAGTGTAGATTGTTTAATCTTAGAAGATGAAAATTCAATTATCTGTAAATATGTTCATGAAAGAATTGATATTGATAAAGAAATACAAGTCCAATGGATAAATCCATCTGGAGAAACTTCTAGAGTAAGAACACTTCTTATCCCTGCTGGACATGGTTCAATTTATGATTTTAGATATATATCTGGAAGATTAAAAGGAATTTGGCAATTTAAAGTTATAGATGAAGATATAAAGTTAGATACAAATTTTGAAATTAAATAATTACATAAGATTTTAAAACCTTATGTAATTAAAAAGATTGTTACATTATATGCAATAAATGATAGTACCCATGCCGTTGTTGTTGTAAAAACAAATAGATAGGCTAAATACTTCCATCCTCCAGCTTCTCTTGCAAATACCATCGATGCTGCTAAACAAGGTAAATAAATCATAACAAACACAATAAATGCAATTGCAGATGCAAATGGAATATTATTTCTAATTTTTTCAATTAACCCTTCACTTGTTTCATCAAGTTCATCTCCTAAACCGTAAAGAATACCTAATGTTGATACAACAATTTCTTTTGCGGCAAGACCTGTTTCAAGAGCAATAGTCATTTTCCAATCAAATCCTAAAGGAGCAAATAAAGGTTCTGAAAATTTACCAACTTTTCCAAGGTATGAGTTTTCAAGATTATAAAGTGCTAATTCACTTTTTAATTCAAATTTTTCTTCTTCAGAAGTTGCTACTTCAATTTTTCTATCAATTTGTTCTTCATAGTCTAAATGTTTTGGATAATTTGATGCAAACCAAATTAGGACTGACGCTGCTAAAATATAAGTACCGGCCTTTTTTAGATACATCCATGCTTGATTAGAAACTGTATGCCAAATTAGTTTTGTTGAAGGCATTCTATATTTTGGCATTTCCATTACAAAAGGTTCGTCTTCACTTTTAAATACCGTCATTTTAAGGACTTTTGCGGCAACAAGACCTAGTAATGCTCCTCCTATATAAATTAGAAAAAGAATATTCCCCGCGTTATCTCCACCAAAGAAAGCCCCCGTAAATAGTACATAAATTGGAAGTCTTGCTCCACAAGACATAAATCCAATAATAAATAATGTCAATAATCTATCTCTATCATTTTTTAATGTTCTTGCAGCCATATAGGCAGGAACTGAACAACCAAAACCAGTAACTAATGGAATAAATGATTTACCATGTAATCCAAATTTATGAAAGAACCCATCTAGTAAAAATGCGACTCTACTCATATATCCAGTTGTTTCTAATAATGCTATTCCAAAAAAAAGTATTACAATATTTGGTAAAAATAATATTACTGCACCAACCCCTGCAATGGCACCATCAGCTATTACAGAGGATATTTCATTATCTCCTAGTATTTCTTTAGTACTATCAATTAAAGTAGCAAAGAATGCATCTATGATATCCATAGGGATATTACCTAACTCAAATGTTATTTGGAACAGTCCCCACATTAGAAAAAGAAAAATTGGAAGCCCAAAAAATTTATGTATAAGTAATGAATCTATTTTTTCTGTAACTGTTTTTTCTTCAGTTTCTTTTCTACTTTTTACTGTTTCAGTCACTGCCCCTTTTGCAAAAGCGAATTTTTCATCTTCAAAAATATCTTCTAAGTTCTTTGTACCAAAATGTAAATAAATATGATCAAAAGCATCACTTAATTGTGGTTGTAATTCAATCCAAATTGGTTCATCATGAAATTTTAAAAATGTTTTTTTATCTTCTTTTAGAAGTTTAATTGCAATTTCTCTATAGTTAACATCACTTTTATATCTTTTATCTGTTAAAAGTTTTGTAATATTTATAATTTCTTCTTCAATTACATCTGAAAATATTAATTTTGATTCAAATTTAGCAGATTCAAATTTTATAATAAGTGTTTCTATTAGATCATTAATACCAGTTTTATTTTTTGCAGATGTTTTAACACATGGTTTGCCAATAATTTTACTAAGTTGGGCTTCATCAATCGAGATACCTTCATTTGTAGCTTCATCTGTCATGTTTAAAGCTAATACCATTTTCTTATCGAGAGCTAAAAGTTCACTTGTAAGATATAAGTTTCTTTCTAAGTTAGTTGAATCAAGGACATTTAGTATAATGTCATAGTTTGCATCTTCAAGATAGTTCTTTGTAACTTTCTCTTCAATTGTATACTCGTTTAAAGCATATGAACCAGGAAGGTCTGTAATTTTAAATAAATAGTCTTTGTATTCAAACTCTATTTGTGTTTTTTCAACTGTAACACCAGAAAAATTTCCAACTTTTAATCTTGAATTAGAAATTGAGTTAACAAGCATTGATTTACCAACATTTGGTTGACCCACTAAGGCAATTTTTATTAATTTCTTTTTACTTATATTTTGCATTCTGATTTTTCTACTTCTATTGTTTTTGCTTCTGAAATTCTTATAGCAATTTTTGTATTCTGTATTCTTATTTCAATTGTATTTTTTGACATGGTTTGTTCTATTATATAAGCAATTGAACCTCTTCTGATTCCAAAAGAACTAAATCTTGCTTTTAATACTGAATCTGTATTAATTTTTATAATCTTCCCACATTCACCTTTTTGTAATTCACTTAAAAACATAAAAACCCTTATTTAAAGATAAAACGATAATGATTATCATTGAAATATTACACAAACTTAACTTAAAGTAAAGAATTAAATTTAATAGAGAAAATTATAATAAAATTTTATAGTTTAATATTCATTTTTAATATATATTTTGCAATAATTGTCTTAATAGAATTAATATAAGGTTATGTCAATGGTTAATAGTGAAAATGTAATAGATGAGTTAAAAAAGATTGTTAAACAAAAAGGTTTAAAATATACAGAACAAAGAGAAGTTGTTCTTAATATCTTATTACATGCCGATGGACATTTAACTGCTGAAGAAGTTTATAATTTAATAAAAACAAAGAAACCTGATTCTAATATTGGAATTGCAACTGTTTATAGAGCATTAGGATTTCTAGAAGAAGTTAATTTAATTACTTCTATTACATTTGGCACAGATGGTAAAAAATATGAAAGTAATACTAAAGAGCATCACGATCATCTAATTTGTACTACATGTGGTAAAATAGTTGAATTTATGGATGATGAAATCGAAAAAAGACAAGATAGAATTGCAAAGAAAAACAAGTTTAAAATAACAAGTCACTCTATGCAATTATATGGAGTATGTGAAAGTTGTAAAAACTAGATAAAATCTTTTTTTAAAGCGGTAATCCAATTTTCTATTCTTGATGTTGTTTCTTCACTTTGATTCTCAAGGTCAAGAACTAATCCTACAAATTCACCATTTACTATAGCATTTGAATCTTCAAAATTATAGTCTTCTGTTGAAGTAAAACCTATTACATTTGCACCAGCTTTTTTTAATTGGTCATATAGTGGTCTCATCGCAGCAACAAATTTGTCTGGATATTTCTTTTGATCCCCTAATCCAAAAATTGCAACAGTTTTGTTTTTAAAATCAATTGTAGAAAATTCATCCCAAATTTTTTGCCAATCTTCTTGAATTGAACCGCCATCCCATGTTGAAATCCCAAATATTATATTTGAGTATTCACTCATATATTCTGCACCAGTTATTCGTATATTATATTCTTTTAATTCATCTAAGTGTATTGATATTTCATCCGCAATACATTTTGTTTTTCCTGTTGTACTTGCGTAAAAGATTGCTATATTTTTCATATAAATCCTTTTGTTAGTGTTTATATAATAATTATATCAGATTTTCCACAAGTTTTCGTTATTATTATAATATAGATATATTACTTATATTTGTGCTAAGGAGAAAAGTGTGTTAAATAGGGCTTTAATATTGTTATTTATTATTTTAAATTTAAATATTTATGGATCAAATATCACTCCTATTCCTGAAAAAATTGATTTTGATTTAGAAAAAGCACTACTTGGTAAAAAACTTTTTAATGATAAAAGATTATCTGCTAACAATACAATTTCATGTGCTAGTTGTCATGATCTAAAAAATGGTGGAGATGATAATTTAGTAACTTCTATTGGTATTAATAATTCAATTGGAAATATTAATGCTCCAACTGTTCTAAATGCAGTATTCAATTTCAGGCAATTTTGGGATGGTAGGGCAAAAGATTTAGATGAACAAGCAATGGGACCTGTTGAAAATCCTATTGAAATGGGACATAGTTTTGATGTTTTAGTAAAAGAATTAAGTAATATGAAGTATAAAGATATTTTTTTAGAAATTTATGAAGATGGAATTACTAAAAAAAATATTGCAAATGCCATTGCCGAATTTGAAAAAACTCTAATTACTCCAAATTCAAAATTCGATAAATTTTTAAAAGGTGATAAATTAGCAATTAGTAAGTTTGAAAATGAAGGTTATGAACTTTTTAAAAATAAAGGTTGTATTACATGCCATCATGGAGTTAATGTTGGTGGAAATCTTTATAATAAATTTGGTGTTATTTTTGATCCTATAAATGATAATCTAGGAAGATATAATTTGACAAAAGATGAAGAAGATAAATATTTTTTTAAGGTACCAGGTTTACGGAATATAGAGTTCACTGCGCCATATTTTCACGATGGAAGATATTATGATTTGGAAAGAACTGTAAAAGAAATGGCCTTAGTTCAGCTAGGACGTCCAATGACAGAAAGAGAAATAAGAAAGATAGTTGCATTTTTAAAAACTTTAAGTGGGGAGTTAACAATAATTGAATAATTTTATAACAACAATTAAAAAGAATTCTTTTATCTATGGAATACTATTACTTTTTTTAGTTGTAATCAGTGTATTGTTTTTTCATTTGTATAAAATTGAAGTTAATATTGACAAATATGATAACTATAAAAATGATATTAATAAATTAATAATTCAAGATATAATTTTTGATGAATTTATTGAAAATAAGGATGAATTAGTAAATCTTGATTTAATAGTTAATCAGACTCAAGAATTTGAGGAAATTATAAATCTGTCTCTTATACACATCTCCGAGCCCACGAGACCAGAGAGGATCTC
>CAJXPH010000204.1 GCA_913057765.1 uncultured Campylobacteraceae bacterium | reverse complement strand
CGAGATCCTCTCTGGTCTCGTGGGCTCGGAGATGTGTATAAGAGACAGTCTCTATATCTTTTAGACAAATTACTGCACCTTTTCTTATATAATGTTTAGCAAAATATTTATTTTGCTCAAAATCATTTATAGTTACAGGTATACAATACTTTTTTACACTTAAAACATTTGCAGAAGATAGTTTTTTTACTGAAATTATTTCTTTATAATTAATCTTAGAATTAGCAACTATAACATCAATTGCATATAAATTAATAGAAAGAATAATTACAAAAAAAAGACATTTAAGCCTTAACATTGAGAATACTTCCTCCATTTCTATCAGTAATATCATCAACTATATCTTTATACATCTGTTGTATTGGTTGTACAATTAATGCAAGTTTTCTATTTAAATCATATAAGTTTCTTAATTCATTTTCTAAATTATCTACATTTTTTCTATATATATTAACATCAACACCATTTTGCATTTGACTAACAATTTCCTGATTTAATTGCTGTTTATACGCAGCAATTCTTTCAATCATTTGTTGTTTTTCATCATTTCTATTTAAAAGTTCTTCATGCTTTGCATTTTTTATATCTTCAATATCTTGTTTGATATATTCTTGCATTTTATTGACTAAATTAGTCATATCATTAATAATACTTTCAATCATGGTAGCTCTTTCTTATTTTTTTCTTTCAGTCAAAAAATTATAAAGCATATCGCTTATACCTATTGTACCTTTTGATTCCATTGAGATAGCTTCTGTATACATACCTTTAATAATGTCCGAACCACTACCTTCTCCAGCAACTTTTGTACTTTTTAAAGATATGTCTAATAACTGTTGCATAAAAAATGATTCAAAATCATCACTAACTTTTCTCAAAGCTTCACCTTCAAGATTAGATGTATTTAATTTATCATAATTCTTAACAGGACTTGACTTAATATTATTTATATCAACAAAATTTGTATTTAATTCCATAATTACTCCAATCTATCGAAAAAGCTTTCTTCACTTAAAATATCTGTTTGATCATTATCAGCAAAGAAACGCATTTCAACTCTTCTATTATCCGAAGCCGTTTCACTTTTTGGGTGATAAGAAGAATATGCCGCAACCTTCAAAGTACTAGGATCAATTCTATTTTTTATTAACTCTTTAACAACTGAAATTGAACGTAGTGCAGATATATCCCAATTATCCCGAGGAATAGTTGTACTAGTATATCCACTTGATGATGTATGTCCAATAATTTCAATATTAAAAGCTTGAGGCATAGTCCTAATTACTCTGGCAATCTTTGCTATAAATCTCTTTGAATTAGCATTTGCTAATTTATATTCCCCATCCTCAAACATAATTGTAGAAGGGATATCTAATGTAAATTCATTTTTGCCTTTTTCAAGCTGAATCTGTTCACTCTCAACAGTTGTTGAATCATTCATTTGTTCAATTAATTCTGCAACTTCATCTGCCGCATCTTCTGTAGAATTTGCATCACTATCATCATCTTCAGAATTACTATCCTCTGTTGAATAAGCATCTGATTGAGTTTGAACATCAGTAGAAGCATCTATAAAACCCATCGCTTTTTTCATTACATCAAAGTATTCTTCAACTTTCTTTTTATCCATTACGGCCATAGATAAAAGTAAAATAAAGAAAGTTAAAAGTAAGGACATTAAATCACCGAATTGTACTAACCATCCAGGCAGACATTTTGGACATTCAGGACATTTGTTTTTTGCCATAGAAAATCGTTTCTACTCGTCAACTTCAACTAAAAGAGAATTTAGTTGCATTTTTATATTACCTATTGATTCTTCAGCTGCAATCATACTTGCACCAAGGATAATGACTTCACAAGCATCAGCCTCTTTTTTATGTTTTTCAGACAGTTTACTTTCAATAATTCCCGCAAAAAGTGTACCTACCATTGCTCCATACATAGTTGTAAGTAAAGCAACAGCCATTGCAGGTCCAACAGCCGCTGGATCAGAAAGATTTGCAAGCATAGCTACTAAACCAACAAGAGTACCAATCATTCCCATTGCTCCAGCAGTACCACCCACATTACCGAAAAGACCAATCATTGTACCGTGTCTTTTAGTCATATATTCAAGTTTAGTTTCAAGTAAAGGAGTTAATGTTTCTGCTTTTGTACCGTCAACAAGTAGTTGAAAAGCTTCTTTAAAAAAAGGATTAGTTTCTTCTAAAACTTTTTGTTCAATATGCATAACTCCATGTTTTTTTATCTCCGTTGCATAAAAAGTAATCTTTTCAACAAGCTCAGAGAGAGGTTCAACATTCACTTCATTTATTGCAACTTTTAAGGCTGGAGTGAATCTCTTTAAATCGGACCCCTCAAATTGTCCAGCTGTTACAGCAATTGTTCCACCAATTACAATTACAACAGAAGGTATATCAATGTATGGACCAAATCCAACACCACCTAAAATAATAGCAAGGCCTACAAGCCCAAATCCCCCAGCTAAACCACCTACGGTACTCTTATCCATTTATTACAATCCTAATTGGCTAAGTCTAGAAAGACTATTTCCGATATTTTTCACTTTTAAACCAAATTTTCCTTCAACAATAACAGCTTCACCTTCGCCTATTTTAACACCATTTACTAAAATTTCTAAAGGTTCATTAACCATTTGTTCAAGTTCAATTATCTCTCCTAAATCCCATCTCAAAATATCTTTTAATAAAAAGTTTTTTGTACCTAATCTTACACTAAGTCTCAACTTAATATCAAATAATAATTGTAAGTTTTGTGCTGCATCTTCAGATAATAAAGAACTGATCCCTAAATCAGAAGGTGGATTTGAAGGAGAGTTTGAAGGCTGAGAAGAAGGGGCTAATGAAGGAGTAACTTCAGTAACAGAATTTTCAATTCCCGTAATTTGAGAAAGATAAGGAATAATTAATTCATCAAAACCTATATATACAGGCAGTTTTTCGCCATCTAAGCTTAAATCAAAAAAGAATTTTTTCTCAATTACTAATTCTTTACAATCTTTAATACTAGAACCTTGCAGTTCAGATTTTATTGAAGATACATCAGGAAAGGATTGCGCATTAACTGTAGTACATAAGCTACCACAAATATTAGAGATTATTTCATTTACTGCATCCGTAATTTCATCGTCTATGTGTTCTTTTAAATCTCCCATACCACCAAGCATAAAATATTCAAACTTTGTAGCAGTAACTGTAGGAACAAAAAAGTTCCAGCTAGATGATATATTTGAAAAATCAAATTTCACAGATACATCAATACATTGAGAATCATCTAAACTATTTACATCAAGTTCACTTACAGAGTCAATAGATACACTCTTCGAAAGTAACTGTTCTAATGTATTAGCTAATTCATCTTTTAAAAAACTTGATAAATCAGATGCCAAGAACTAACCTTTTTGTTATATTTTTAATTTTAAGATTCATTAAGTGTTTTTTCTATATCACTTAATATTTGTGCTTTTACCCTCATCATATCTTCAGTAGGGTATTTATACTCAGCTTCGCCACGAGTAACTTTCACAAAAAAATCTTTTGAACTTTTATTGTAACCAAATCTAACATTATCTAAAATAACTTCATTAGATTCAGTATCTTGGACCGTCCCTTGAACCTTTTTATATTGTTCATCATCAACTATCTTTTGTTTATCATCAACCTCTTTAACTGATTGAATTTTTTCCACATGATTAGTCTTTGCATTATCAATATCTGGAATTCTACCTATTTCCATAAGGGCCTCCTTTAAAAGTATAGAGTTATAGATATTATAGCAAAAAAAAATTAAATTAGATGTTTATTATTTTAAAAGTAATAAAAATTATATTTTACTCTACAAGGATTCTAAAAGTTCATCAAAATTATTAAGTCTAAAATCTATTAAAGAATCCATGTAAGGTTCTTTAAAATAACTAATAGCACTATTTAATTTTAATTCTTGAATAAGTTGTACTCCAGTTAGGAAATCCGCCCCACCATCATTCAAAAGAGCTTTGATTAACGATATTTGAATTGAGGCACCATTATATTCACCTGAGTCCAAGAGTGCTGCAACAACTAAATACATAGTATATTTATCTTCAAGTTTATACTTTATTTGAAGTTCCTCTAATATTTTAATTGTCTTTTTTGGTTCATTATTATGTAAATCTATTAAGGCTTTAGTTCTAAGATACGAAGGACTTTGTTTCCCCTCTATTGTTAAATCTGCTTTATAAAAAAGTCCTATTGATTTTAATAAATCTATATAGAACTGAGTTACAACTAAAGGACCCTCTAAAAAATTGTTATTAATTTTTAAAGGAGTATTATCTTGTAATCTTGCAAAATATTTATAGTCACTTTCATCTTCTTTCCTTATAGTAGATTTCATTAAATATACTAAAGGATCTTTATAGTGCTCTGTAAATAAAGGATGTGTTAAATCAATTTTATTTTCTTCTAATTTTTCTAAATAATCAAGTGATTTATAAAAAACTGTATTTTTATAATTTAAAGGATCAAAAGTAACAGTGAGTTCTGGATTTAAAAATATTTTATACAACATTTGTCCAAAATATTTATACATACCATTTTTTGATTTAACATTTTGTTCTATATATTCATAATCTTTTAATTTTTTATCAATTTTCTTAGCACTTATAATAGTCATTATAGAGTAAAGTTTATTACCGGGGTTTAACTTATAAGCTTTTGAAAAATATTTGTAGGCATTATGAAAATCATTTATTTGGGCATAACACAAGGCAAGGTTATAATAAATATAAGAGTTGCTATCTTCTTTGATATAAGCCTTTAACTTCGAAACCCTAAGAATTGGATCTTCTTGTATTATATCAATAAACTTAGAATTATAAGAGACCATTTCCTCTAAACTATCAACATTTTGTTTGTCTTTAAAGATAAAACCTTTTGAAATATCATATAATATTTCTTCATTATCTGAGAAAATAAATGGTGCAAAATAAAACATAAAATCTATTTTTCTATCTTCATTAAATTTTGTTATAAATTCTAAATATTGTTTCGAAGTAAATTTATTTTTATTAAAAAATATTTCTAATGAATAGTGTGAATTTATTTTAAAGTTATCTTTCTGTCTCTTATACACATCTGACGCTGCCGACGAAGAGGATAGTGTAGA
>CAJXPH010000203.1 GCA_913057765.1 uncultured Campylobacteraceae bacterium | reverse complement strand
GTAAAAAAATACTATAATTAAAAAAAGTATTATTGATATGAATGCAAAAGTTGAAGCAATAAAAGAGGGAAAATATAAAATTTCATGCATCTTTTTAAGTACCAAAGAAAGACCTGTAAATCCCATAACAATGGCAAATATCATAACTGGAAAAAATTGTAACCTATTAGAAGGAATAGAAGTAATACTCTCAGGTTGCTGCATATATAAAATCCTTATAAGAGAAACTAATTTATAATGGTTTGACTTAAGGAGAAGTATGGCTAAGAAAAAACCAATAATAGACTTAAAATCTAAAAATATAGTGTACCAGGAGAAGGAACAAACAATAAAGTTACTATCTTTTAAAAAATCAAATATGACTATTGATATAGCAATATTCGAATCTGGTAAGTTTATAAAAAACAGCAATATTGTTTTTGCACATTTACCTAAAAATATTAAATCGTTAATCAAACCATTATAATAAAGAAGTATACTAAAATTAAGTTTAATTTATTATAAAGTTAAGTTATACTTATAGTATAAGTTTTAGTTATACTATGAAATCTATAGGATCTATATAATTTACCTTTAATAAACTACTGTGATAGTTTATATCCTCAAGTATCGAATGAATCATCTTTATAGTTCCTCCATGAGAACATATTAGAATATCTCCATCTTTAGGTAATTCTTTTAAAAATAATTTGACTCTTTGCTCAAATTCAATCAAAGTCTCATCAGCAATGTACTTGTGCCAGCTTTTCATTGATGATAAATATTTCATATTGTAGCAGTCTAATCTCTCTACTTCAGCAAAACTTTTACCTTCAAATTCTTTTTTAAATCTTATTTCCCTTAACCTTGAATCTAATATATAATTAAAATCAATTAAATCTAGTGTTTGTTTACATCTTTTTAAATCAGAAGAGTAAATATAATCATATTTTCTATTTTTGATAATATCAAGTTTAGAGACATCTGTTAATGATAAATCAATATCTATATCAGAATGGCCAATATATTTTTTTTGGTACTCTAAAGATAGTGGAGCATGTCTAAGAAGTGTTATTAAAACCATAATATAGTTATACCAATGAAAAGTAAAATTTCTGTTAATTCTAAAGTCATGCCTAAGGCATCACCATTTAAAAAACCTAGATTCTTTTTTATAGAATGAAAAATAAAAAATGAAATAATGAAAGCACTAAATAATAAGATAAGAGATTTTAAACCACTTAGAACAATTATCATAATAACAGTAAATATGAAAGAAAATAAAAGACCATTAAATGATAAAGATTTTTTTAACATCATAACAAATGTGGATTTAAATTCAAATATTCGTATTAAAATAATTAACATAAAACGACTTATTATAAGTACTGAAATAAACTCAAAAAATAGGTTATTTAATAGTAAAAATACAATGGCTCCAAGTTTTAATATTATTAAAGAAACAGCATATAAAACACCCATTGCTCCAACGCTTGGATCTTTTATTACATCATATGCATCTTTCCCTCCGTGTTTAGCATAAATAGCATCAACAACGTCCAAAATTGCTTCTGTATGAATGAAACCGTACAATAACATATATACAACAGCACATATTAATGCTCCAAACCATTCCAGATTATCTAAAAATCCATATAAGAATATTATGATAGAACCTAATATAAAGCCTAAAAAAGGCAAGAAATAAAGCATTGAATTCAGTACATTTTTTGCACTTAAATCATCTTCTTCTTTAAAACTTATCGGCAAAATTGTAAAGTAGGAAAATGCAAATTTTAGTCCTAGAATATATTGATTGAACTTATTCATTTATTGCTTCTAATATTTTATTTATATTTATTCTAGTTTTGAGCTTTGAGATAAAATTGTTTATTGTTGTTTGTTTAAATTCATCAAAATTAAACTCTTTATACTCACTATTTACACTTTTAAATATCTTAGTTCTCAAATTATCATTATCAAATATTGCATGAATAAATGTTCCATTAATTTTTTGACTTTCATAACTTATTGGATATTTATTACTCTGCCCATGATGTATTTCAAACCCTTTTATATCACATTGAAAAATATTATATTCCCCTTTGTGAAGTATCTTATTCTGTTCGAATACAAGTACATCATCAATAAAACCTAAACCTTCTTCAGAACATGACTCTTCATTTTCTAATGCATATCCATCATAAAGATTCTCAAACATCATTTCATATCCACCGCAAATACCAAAAATTGTTTTTTTATAGTTTTTAAGTTTCTCAAAAAGACCATTCTTTTTTAACCATTTCAAATCTTTAATTACTAGTTTTGAACCAGGTAGAATAATCATGTCAAAGTTTTCTAAAGAAATATTGTTTTCAATAAACTCTAAATCAATACTCTCATCAGCAATTAAAGGTTCAAAGTCATTATAGTTGCTCATATGTGGATAAAAGACTACCCCTACTTTTATAATTGACTTACTTACATCTTGTGTATAATTTTTTAAGCTTTGAGAATCTTCAAACCCAAGATTAAAAGGAATGTATGGTAAAACTCCTAAAACAGGGATATTAAATTGCTCTTCAATAATCTTAATGCCCTCATCAAATAAAGACATATCTCCACGAAACTTATTTACTATCACACCCACAACATTTTTACGTAATTGTTCTGGTAATAGATGATAAACTCCATATATAGAAGCAAAAACTCCACCTCTTTCTATATCAGCTACTAAAACTATTTTTGTATTATACTTTGAAGCAATATAAATATTTGAAAGGTCTTTATCCATAAGATTAAGTTCTACTGGACTTCCCGCACCCTCACAAACAACACAATCATACTTTTCATCAAGATAATCAAAACATCTGTCTACTGCTGGTTTTAGAGTATCTAAGTCCTTATAATATTCAAGTACATCTTTAGATGCAACAACTTTACCTTCAACTATTAAAGAAGCACTACTTCCACGTCCAGATTTAAGTAAAACAGGATTTAGATGATATGAAGTTTCAACACCCAAAACAGTGGCTTGAAAATACTGTGCAACTGCAATTTCACTTTGGTCATCACAAACAAATGCATTATTTGACACATTCTGAGCTTTGAAAGGAACTACCTTAATACCCATGTCTTGTAATATTTTTGCAACAACAAAAGTAATAGTAGATTTTCCGGCATCAGAACTTGTACCAAGTATTGAAATATTTTTCATATTTATTTTAACCTACTCGTTAAACCTAATTTTACTTCAAAAACTTCATCACAAATATTGCCAAGTTTTTGACCAATAATTCCTGTTAAGTCCACAAACTTACGACTCTCTTTATCAAATGGAATAACTCCACTATTTACATCATTTAATACAAAAACAATATTCGCATCAATATTTTTTAACTCATCAAGTTGTTTGATTAGGTCTTCTTCACTCTTTTCTATATTATTTAGTATCCACATAGAAATACAATCTATTAAATAAGTATCGCCCTCTTCTACTTTTGATGCAATGTTCTTAGGTTCCTCAATTGTAATAAAGTTTTCTTTTCTTTGATTTTGATGTTTTAAAACCCTTGTATTCATTTCACTATCATCGAAACTTCTATCATATGTAGCAATATAATATGGCTTTGAATTTGATAACTCTAGTGCTTTTGCTTCAGCATGTGTTGATTTACCTGATTTTTGTCCACCAAAATATAAGATTTTCATAATTTATCCTAAAAAGCTTTCTACTTGATTTATTATACTCTCTTTACTGATCCCGTTTAGCGAAGCATATACTAAAGCTCCTCCAGCACCTACTCCCTCTTTTGCTTCACCTTGATCATATAGTTTTAATGCAGGATGATTTGATGTTGAAAAATCAAAATCTGAATAATATGCATTTATCTTAAAGTCTAACATTTCTAAAAGAGCTTTTATATCACTATTTGTATCTTCATAAACCCATTTTGTAGTACATAATGATAAATTTGAAGTATTAATCTCTCCACCCATTGTTTTTAAAATAGTATTAACAATAAGTAAAACACAAGCCATTTGTGTTCCTCCTGCTAGAACTATTTTTATTTTATTATTTAGTCCTAAAATAAATCCAGCATTAAATATCAACATATTATCGGAAACACGTCCAAGTATTCTAAATAGATCATCATCACTTTTAATATTTTTTAGTGCATTCTCAATAGTTATTTCTCTAATATTATGAGGAACCTCTTTAAAAGAACTACTAAATAAACTTTTACAATCATATCCCAATGCTTGAGCCGTAGCACTTGCTGTACTAGTACCACTAGGAACTGATTCAGCTAAAATAATATAGTCATCTTTACACTCATATTCTTGTCCAAAAGCTAAACCTTTTTGAAAAACTTCCATAGCATTTATTCCTGCATCTAAAGCTATACTTTTTGATGGAAGTATTCCAAAATCATGTATTTTAAAATACTCTAATTCAGGTTTTACTTCTAAACCTAAATCTAATAGTTCTATATTTCCATAAGGATTGAGTAAATGAATTGCTCTTGTAATCAATGCAGGAGTAGGAACACCTTTAGGAGTTTCAGCAATATTTTCTAAACTTCTAACTTCTCCTGTACATACAAACTCACTGTCAAGAGTAGGTGTAAGATGAATCTTTCCAGGAATTCCAGCTTGAGTTATTCCTCTTATATTTGCAGTTCCTGTATTACTTAAAGCTAATAAAAAAGAAGCTTTTTTTCCTCTTAAACTCTCACAAAAATCTACATTTCCTACTATATTCTTAATCACTTATTTTCCTTAATTAACTTTTCTATTATTTCAAATCTTTTTAAAAACTCATTATAGTCTTTGAGCCTATTTATTCTTGTAATTCTTTGTAAAGCATAGAATAAACACCCGTACAATAGATAATTCTTTAAAAACTCTTCTGAGACATCAATATTAAATTCTTTGTTGTAAACTTCTAAAATCTTTTTAAAAAACTCTTTATTAAATTCATATTCATCAAAACACCAACTCAAAATCATTACAGCTAAATCAAAATACTTATTTCCATAACACGATTGAGAAAAATCATATACTCCACAAAGCTTATTATCAATAAATTTTGCATTATCATAGAACAAATCTCCATGAATAAATGCATTATTTGATAAATCAATTCTTCCTATTTTTTTATATTTAACTAAAAAATCATTTTTCACATCTTCCTTTATACATGCATCTTCTAGAAC
>CAJXPH010000202.1 GCA_913057765.1 uncultured Campylobacteraceae bacterium | reverse complement strand
CTACACTATCCTCTTCGTCGGCAGCGTCAGATGTGTATAAGAGACAGTTATTAAATAAAATGAATTTAGAAGTTGAGTTAAAGGGTATTAATAGTTAAATTGTAAGTAAATTATGTTAAAAGGAGGAAAAATATATTTTTTAAAAGATAATTATATTAATAATATAAAAATAAATATAATAAATATTAATTATAAATTATTGCTACTGAATACCCATAAATAGGCAATTCTTTTGATTTAATTGTAAATATAAAATAGTATATTTATAACTATAACTATTATGTTTAATCTAAAATTAAGAATTGTACTATTATAATTAGTTATAAATTGGGAAAAGGAGCTTGATATGGAAGCTGTAAGTTTAAATGTTGATAATCAATACTTTGGTGCTTTTCAAGCTGAAAATACAAAAGTAGAACAGCAAAATCATTCTGAAAATACTTCAGTACATAATTCAAATGAAAGTAGAATTCATAATTCCGCAGTTAATGTTTCTATTTCGATGGAAAGTATTAAAGTATTTTTAAATATAAAAAGTGTTGAATTAACACAAAGAAATACTTCTTCACAGAATTCTTTGATGAATATTATTAATAATACGGAAGTATATGACTTTTTATCAGGAAAAGAACTTGATGGTGGTTTTAGTTTAAAATCAATTGGTTATGATGGGAAACCTATAACTGAGTTATCTGTAGATGAAGCAAAAAGTTTAGTATCAGAAGGTGGTTTTTTTGGTGTTGAAGAAACATCTTTTAGGGTTAGTTCTTTTGTAATGAATATTGCTGGAGATAATCTTGAAGCATTAGAAGAGGCAAAAAAAGGAATTATTCAGGGTTTTAAACAAGCTGAAAAAATGTGGGGTGGAACACTACCTGAAATATCTTATCAAACTCAACAAAAAACTTTAGATATTGTTGATGCAAAGATTGCTGAACTTTTAAAAACTGATGCTCAAAAAGAAGCAGAAAATCCAGATATTAAAGAGTAGTATTTTATTGTTCTTTATATCTGATATTGTTTGATTTTAAACAGTTTATTTGGTAATCAACCATTTTCTTAAATGGTTTAGTAAATTCTAACAAACTATTTTTATCTATATTTTCTAACTTATGACTATTCATTAATTCAAGTATAAATTGTGTTGATTCTATTGTAGATAGGCAATAATCAGCTGGTTGCTCTTTTATCTTAAATTCGGAACGTTTTGTACTTTGAAAACTTACTCTTTCTAGATTTTTTAAATTTTTACTTTCTCTTAACATCTTTTTAGAGCAAGCCCAAGTAGAATCAATTATAAAAAGTACAATATTCTTTTCTGTTTTTATACTTTCTTCGTTTAATTTAATACTTTTCTCCCCCGGATACAAAATGAAACATTCATTATTCTTTTCATTTAGAATTTTATTTATTTCTATATGATTTGTAAAATCAATACCAATAAATATTTCGGAGTTATTTAAAGATTTATTTGTAAAATGCCCAGTTCCATTTTTTGTTTTTCTATACTCTTTTGGATGCATTAAAATTACAAATTTCGTATTTGTATCAATTGGTTTTATATATTTACACATACAGCTAGTTTTTGGTCTATAGCAAGTATAGCAGGTATCTCTTTGTATCAATTCTTAATCTTCTTTTTTTGATGTGATTATAGTAAAAAAAATGTTAGAATACAAATAATTTTTTAATAGGATTTTTAAGTGCTTAATATTACACAGATGAGAAAAGAGTATATGGATAAGGGTTTAAATAAAGAAGATTTAGATATTAATCCAATAAAACAGTTTGAAATTTGGTTTAATCAAGCTATTGAAGTGGAATTACGAGAACCAAATGCAATGGTTTTAGCAACGACTGGAACCGATATGATGCCTAGCGTACGTACAGTTTTATTAAAAATATTTGATGAAACAGGGTTTGTTTTCTTTTCAAACTATAAGAGCAAAAAAGCACAAGATATTATAGAAAATCCAAAAGCAGCAGTTTTATTCCCTTGGCTAGATTTAGATAGACAAGTTAAAATTGAAGGAACAATTGAAAAAATATCTTCAAAAGAGTCTTTAAAATATTTTCTCTCACGTCCAAAAGGTAGCCAAATTGGAGCATGGGTTTCACATCAAAGTGAAGTAATTAGTTCCCGATCTATTTTAGAAGCAAAATTTAATGAAATCAAAAATAAGTTTGTAAAAGGTGAGATACCTTTTCCTTCATTTTGGGGTGGATATATTCTTAAGCCTGAAAAAATTGAATTTTGGCAAGCAGGAACTGATAGATTACATGATAGATTTGTCTATACTTTAGAAGAAGGGGCTTGGAATATTAAAAGACTAGCCCCTTAAGTAATAGTTAAAAACTATTACTTTTTTAATTCTGAACGTAAACCTTTATATAATGAGAAACACATTATTAAAAGGATGATTGTAAAAGGTAAGGCCGTTGTAATAGAACCTGCTTGTAGAGCATTCAAGGCTTCACTTCCACCTACATATAGTAGTGAAATTGCAACTAATCCTTCTACTACTGCCCAGAAAACTCTTTGAGCAACAGGTGCATCTAATTTTCCTCCGGCAGTAATACTATCAATTACAAGAGAACCTGAATCAGACGATGTTACAAAGAAAACAATAACTAGTGTAATAGCAATGAATGAAGTTATGGCTGAAAAAGGAATGTTTTCTAACATTTGGAACATAGCAAGTGATTTATCTGAAATACCATTTGTTAGTGCTCCAATATTTCCAATTACTTGATCAAGTGCAGTTAATCCAAATGTACTCATCCAAATAGCTGTTACAACCATAGGAACTAAAAGTACCGCTATAAGAAACTCTCTAACTGTTCTTCCTTTTGAAATTCTTGCAATAAACATTCCAACAAATGGAGACCAAGCAATCCACCATGCCCAGTAAAATACAGTCCAACCATGGAACCATTCTGTATCTTCTCTACCAATAAAATTACTTAATGGAAGAATGTTTGAAGCATAATTTTTTAGTGTAGTTCCTACTCCAAATAATATATCCCCTGTAGGTCCAACAATAATTATAAATAAAACTAGAAGTAGTGCAATAATTATGTTTATTTTACTTAGAACTTTTACTCCACCTTCTAAACCTCTAACTACAGATATTACAGCAAGAGCTGTTATACCTACAATTATCATAATTTGGGTATCAACTTCTTTGCTAATATCAAATAAAAAGTTTAATCCTGAAGCTACTTGTTGTGCTCCAAGGCCTAGTGATGTTGCAAGTCCAAAAATTGTTGCAAATACTGCAAGGATATCAATGATATGACCTGGCCATCCCCAAATTCTCTCTTTTAAGATTGGATAAAAAGCTGATCTCATAGTTAATGGAAGTTTTTTATTATATGCAAAAAATGAAAGAGACAATCCTACTACTGCATAAATAGCCCAAGGATGAAGTCCCCAGTGAAACATAGTTGCACCCATTGCAAGTTCTTTTGCTTCCGGAGTTTTTGCTATAACATTTAACGGTGTATGCCACCAACCTGTGTAATAAGCTACTGGTTCTGCAACAGACCAATACATTAACCCAATACCCATCCCTGCTGCAAATAACATTGAGAACCATGCAAATGTTGTAAACTCAGTTTTTGCTTCATTTCCACCAATTTTAATTTTTCCTACTGGAAGAAAAATTAAAAGAAGACAAAATATTACAAAGAAATTCCCTGATAACATAAATAGCCAATCAAAATTATTTATTGACCACCATTTTGCTCCATCTAAAATTTCTTTTGCTTCTTTTGGAGAACTTAAAGTACCTATTACAAATACTAATATCAACATAGCACTTATAATAAATACTGGATTATGAATATCTAGACCAAATTTCTGTAGATTATCTCGTCCTATTGTGTATTTTTTTTCATCTTTTTCTGAATTCAAATGTAACTTCCTTGTAATGAAATTTCATATTTTATGTAAAAAAATCACATATAATAAGTAATAAAAATAACAAAAGTGTCCTTAAAATGACATAAAAAATGTATTTATTATATATTCTATAACTTTTGATATAATTATAGATATATAAAATAAAAAGGATTTTCTCTTGGCTTTACTTGATAATGAAAAAGATATTTTACCTCTAAGTAGTATTGCAGAGCTTTTAAGTGCAAAAGTAAGAACACTTAAGATGTATGAAGAAAAAGGTCTTTTACCTTTAAAAAAAGAGGTTAAAAAACTATATTCAATAAATGATGTAAAAAGGATTTCATTCGTACATTATTTAGCAAGTATGAAAAAGATTAATGCAAATGGTATTAAATATATGAGTGAAATTTTAGAAAATAATATGGATGAAAAAAATAAAACAGAATTTTTAGATTTAGTTGAACAAAAACTAGAAAAAGTTTCAGGTAAAGATATTACTGATGTAGAAGTTATTTAATAACTTCTACTATTTATGCCCAGATTGCCCTTGTCTTTCTACTAGCTTTTCAAAAGTCTCTCCACCTACATCATAAGCTTCTCCAAAACCAAATACAGCTTCACCCCCATATGGTGTAAATTCATATATTGAAAAGTCTTTCATCCCTTTAAGCATTGTCATTGTTGAACCATGCTCTTTTTCAAAAATTTGAATTAAGTTTTCAAATTCTTCTGTATCTCTTGGAAGTTTTTTTGCATTAGATTGTAAAACAACTCTTTTCCTTGCAAAAATATTTGCACAAGAAGTTTCATCTTCTACAAAAAATAGAGAAACTTTTTTGTTGTTATCTAAGTTTTGAGTATGTCTTGCCATAGCACTAAGATAAACGTAATATTTTGCATCCTTTTTTATATATGGTGCATAACTTGTAAATGGGTCATTATTTTTATCTATAGTAGATAAAACAACACTTTTAAATTTTTTAAAAAAATCTATTAACATTAAGCTTCCTCCCAAAGAAGTGATAATTTTACATTATAAATGTCTTTTCTTCTTGGTTTTATGTATATTTCTTCAATATCATAATTTGATATATTATACTCTATATTTATTTTTTCGACTTCATTTTCAAGTTTTTCTTTTAAGTTTTCAATGTCTGATGACATTTCTTCAATTTCAGATTCTACAAATTTAACATCTTTTTTCTCTTTTAAAACTTTTGAAACATTTTTAACACTACTTGCAGCTTTTACTATATTTGTTCTGTCTCTTATACACATCTCCGAGCCCACGAGACCAGAGAGGATCTCG
>CAJXPH010000201.1 GCA_913057765.1 uncultured Campylobacteraceae bacterium | reverse complement strand
TCCTCTCTGGTCTCGTGGGCTCGGAGATGTGTATAAGAGACAGATTTACATAATCTACTTTTCTATAATCTGTTGTTGTAAAGTTTGGTCTGATATCACCAGAAAAACCTTGCAAAAAAAGAGAGCTTATCTTTAGTTTTTGTTTTATTTTTTTATCTATTTCACCAATAAAATCAGATGATATGTTATTACTTGTATTAAAAACAGGATGACAAGAAAAATTATAACAAAGATGTACAAGATTTTTATTTTTGTCATACAAACAAATTAATCTAATATCTTTGTCAATCATATTTTTATCATTTGGAAGCATTAACATAGAATTTTTTAAAAACAATTTTTTTATATCTCGTCCAATTCTTCGTCTTGATATCCACATATCGTTAGTAGACTCAAAAGATTCAAATGAAACAAAACCTTCTTCAAAAGTACTTTTATCAATCAAATCTATAATATTTTCAAATAATACTTTAATAATACTTTCATCAATTGTTGTATTAAATTTCTTTTCTATACCAGGAGTTGAGTGTGTATGAGTAGCATTAAAAACAATTTCACTTCTATCAATACTAAACTTATTTTCAAGGTAGTCGTATATTTTTGAACTTAAGGCTATCGGAATATATAAAATATCTATACTTATAAAGATCAAATTAGTTTTGAAGTTTTTTATCCACAATATTTTTGTATAAGATTCTGGGCCACCTAAAACTTCATGATTCAAGTTTCGTTGAGCAAATCCAGATAATGGACCATCAAATATACTATAATCTATAATTTTTCCCTCATAAAAATATCTCACGTTAATATATCCTGATATATTTTTTTAAGTTTAAAGTATTCATTTGACCATGTTAATGTTTTTGAAAGCTTAATTGAATTGTTTTTATATTCTTCATACAATTCATTATTATTTAAAATTTCATTCAAAGATTCTTCCAAACTATCTACATTATTATCTTCAAAAGTAATTCCCACACTATTTTCTTTTACAAATTTACTAAGTTCTAATAAATCTGTTACAACTAAAACTATATGTGAATGTATATATTCAAAAACTTTATTTGGTAAACAATAATTGTGATTAAGGCAAGTATTACTTATAGCATGAATACCTATATCCGCACTCATTGTGTATTTCAGTAAGTCGTTTTGATCTATTTTACCAAGTATATAAATCTTTTTTTGCATATTATGATGTATAACTAATTTTTTAAGTTCTTCTAAATATGGACCATCTCCTAAAAAAAAGAAAACAACATTATCATTTTTCTTACAAACATTTAATGCTGCATTTACTATTAAATCTACTCCTCTTGCTTTACTTACAAGCCCTTGATACAAACAAATTCTAACATCATCCCTTAAATCAAATTTTTCACGAAATAGATTATATTCTCCTACATGTACATATGATGGTATATTTCTTAGAACTTCGACATTTTTAACTTGAAAATAATTCTCTAAGTACTCTTGGATACTGTTTGAAACAGTTATTATCCTTGAAGCTCTTTTTGCAAAAAATTTCTCCATAAATGCAACACAATTTAAAACTGTTTTTGAAGAAATTGAATGATGAGACTCTGACCATAATTCATGACTATCATATATTAAAGGAATTCTTTTTATAAAAGCTATCATATATGCTATTGGTAAAGCATTAACATCATGAGCATGAACACAATCTATTTTCTTACCAATAGAATAAAAAAACATTCCTATGTAAGCAGTTAAAAAAGTTACTATCTTATTACCAACAAATCCAAATCTAATTAAATTAACTTTCTCTCTTATTTCGTCATTAGATATGTTTTTTGATTTTAGGCAATATACATCTACATCATAATCATCTTTAACTAAAGATACTGTTTCATTTCTTACTCTTGAATCCAACATATAGTCAGTCATTAAAATATGTAATAATTGTTTGTTTTTCATCATCTTCTTTCAATAATTTTTAAATTTATCCATTATATCTATAATTAATAAGGACAGAATGCTCCTCTCTATATAAATATACTTTTACTCTCTACTATATTTACTTTAGTAACTTAATAGCAGTGACTTTAATTATCAGTTATAATAAATATTTATTCTTTACTCAGATTATTAATTGTATCGTTATTTTGGAAAAATATCACTATAAGAAATACAATAAATAGACCATGAGTAAGTAATGTTGTAAGTAAATCTGACGACGTAAAAAAAATATATATGGGTAAGAACATTAGAGTAATTTTAACGAACTTTGTATCTTCACATATAAAGCTATTCATTATATTTAATATAATGCTTACAATTATAGTATATAAACCTATACCTAAAAGACCTGCATGAGCAAACCCCATAGGAATAAACCCACTATTAGCTCTCATTCCAGGTTTATTCAAATAATCGCCTACCGTAAATGCAAAGTGTTTTTCATATGGATATTCGTAAAACGATTTTAATATTCCATTTGACCAATAAATAAATTCATTTTTTGAAAAAAAATCAAAATAATGATAATTTATCCATGTAGGAACAAATAACAATCGTCTTAAAAAAATAGACTTAGACCATACATCATCTGTTACATAACTAAAAATAATTATACTTAAAAAAAACAGACTAGCACTTGCAATTACTAATACCCTATTCCAATTAAATTGATATATTATAAAAAAGAAAAAGACAAGAAATAAACTCAAGAAAACACTTTTATGACCAGTAAAAATAAATAATAAAGATATTATAAGTAAAGAAAAAAAGACTGTTAAGTATTTTTTGTAGTATAGTGACCACAATAAAATAAAAAGTGAAAATACTTTAAATGTCCAAAAATTAAAGTATCCCCAAAGTCCACTGTTACTAATCACTCCATACTTCTCTCGGAATTCATATATGTTGGACATATCTGTTATATATTCTCCACCGGTACTATAAATCAAATGGAATAAAGTAATTAAGGAAAATAATATACTGAGTATATATACATATTGTGGATTTATTCGAAACTTCACATTTTTAATAAATTCGTAGTTTCTAATTGAAATTAAAATAAGTATATACGGTACCAATAAGTACATCAAATATAATAAACTTAGATCATTGAAACTGTAATAGACAATATTTGGAATAACATACAAAATATAAATCAACAAAAAAATTATAAAAATTTTTATAGATTTTTTGTACAATAAAATCATATAAATTAAAAGAGTTAAAATCCATCCTATTAGATAACTAGACATGTTGAAATTTGATTCAGAGAAAGGTATATTAGGTGTCATTGTAAGAATATGTGCAAAGTCTATTATGAATTTTAACATACTTATCATGATCAGCTCATATGATACTGATAAGTTAAGTCTTTTTAACTTTTCAATCATTTTTTCCCTCAATTTTATCATATACAAGAACTGTGTTAATAATTAAATAAAAATATATTAAATACATAATTACTTCATGTAAAATGTAATATAATAAAAACTCATGGAATTCTATAGGGAATAAGAAAAGTAATAAAAAGTATATACTTGTAGTAAATAGATAAGATATCTGCCATTTTGCTAATAGCTTTAATTCATCATATGATATTAATACAACACTAATTGTTGATGTAATAAAAGTTATAAAAAATACTATTGATAAATACTGAGCAATTTCACCTGCTAATTCCCACTCTTTTCCAAATATAAAGCTGAAAACTATAGGACTTAATACATAGATTAATAAAGTAATTGGAAAAGCTATCAAGATAAGCTTTTTAATTGTATAAATAATTATAGGTAAGTTTTTAACTTTTAAAGCTCTATTTTCAGATATTCTTTGAAAAAGTACCTGCGAAAAAGCTCTAGCAATAAGTGAACTAGGAATAGAAATTAAACTTTTAGCCAACATAAATTGCCCCGATACTGAAAATGCAAAAATTTTCGGTATTACAAGTAAGGGGAAATAAGAAGCAAGTGTATTTGATAAGGAAGAAGGTAAGTTCAAAATTGGAAAATTCTTATATTTTCTAGCTAATGCAATCATTTTAACAAGAGAAATAGAAGAAATAAGAGCTTTGTCTTTTATAATATTTTTAAATAATTTTAAATTTGAAAAAAACCTTGAAAACATTTCGCCCAAAATCAAACCCATTGAAGCTATATTTAAAAGACCAAAGAACAATTGAACTGTGACTAAAACCAATGATTTTATTATTAATGCAGTAGCAATATCTTTAAAATATTTTTTACGATTATTATAATAAGTTAGTAGATTAAATAAACCAATAAAAAAAACTGAAAAAGGTATTAAATATAACCATTTTCTAATTTGAGGGTCATCAAAAAATATTATAATATAATCATCTAATATAATAATAATTAAAAAAAGAATCATACTCAAGACAAGATTAATAGCAAAACCTAATGAAAATATATTAATTGCATCTTCATCTTTTTTTGGTAATACAATTGCGTACTCATATTTACCACTTACAATTCCTCCAATAATAACAGTTACAGCAAAAAAAACTGCAAATAAACCAAAATCTTCTGGTGTGTATATTCTAGTGAGTATAGGGGATACAAGAATTGGTATGGCTTGAGATATTGTTGTTCCAGTCATTAATTTTAAAATGTTTGAATCAAACTCTTTTTTTTCAAACTTAAGTTTCATTATAAAATTTCATTACTTTTTTTAAAAATGCTTCAGTTCCAAAGCGTACTTTTACATCTTCTTTAATGAAATCAGAATTGAAATTATCTATTTTTTTATACATATACTCCATAACCTGAGACATATCGTCCACATTACCAACATCTACTAGAATCCCATTTTGTTTATTTACAATATCTTGTGGACCACCGCACTTTGTTGCAACAACTGGTGTTCCACAAGCTAATGCCTCTATTAAAACTACTCCAAAAGTTTCATAATTACTCGATAAGACAAAACAATTGGCATTAATCATCTCTCTCTTAACATCATGTGGTAATAGGCTTCCAAGAAATTTTACTTGAGATTCAATATTTAACTCTTTCACTAATAAATGCAACTTATCTTTCAGTCCCCCACTTCCCCCTATTCTTAATTCAGACGAAGTATTTTTAAATTTTTCAGCAAATGCTTTTATTAATAATTTTTGATTTTTATTATTGTCCATAGATGCAATATTTAAAAAAATAAAGTTATTTGACTTTTTAATTAAATCAGGTTCAGAAACAAAAAAATTATCATCCACTAAATTTGACAAAATATCAATATCCTGTCTCTTATACACATCTCCGAGCCCACGAGACCAGAGAGGATGTCGTATGCC
>CAJXPH010000200.1 GCA_913057765.1 uncultured Campylobacteraceae bacterium | reverse complement strand
CTATCCTCTTCGTCGGCAGCGTCAGATGTGTATAAGAGACAGATATGAATGAGCACGTTCAAGTAGTCCCATAGAAGTATGATTTGATAATAACCAATATAATTCTAATACTTCTTTTACATCACTTTGTACCCAAAAAGTTGATTTCTCTGGATCCATCCCCAATGCTAAGAAATTAACTGCTGCTTCAAAGATATTTTTCTCTAAAACATCTTTATCTTTTACAGAAGTTAAGGCATGATATGAAGCAATAAATGCAAATAATTCGCCATCATTTTGTGCTTCAACCATTTTTTTAATCATTCCAAAATAGTTACCAATATGTATTGTTCCAGAAGGTTGAATTCCTGATAATATTCTCAAAATATATTCCTTTTAAGGTTCTCCTCTTTAAAAGGATACCTTTTCATAAAGGCTTTAAATTAAAGCCTTAAAATTTTTTGAGATTATATCAAAAATTGCTAAAATAGCCAGTTAAACAAAGGCTTTTATAGAAGTTTTTCTACTCTTTTTGTTACATGGTCTAGATGAAGTTGTAAATTATAATATTCTCCCATAAATGATAATGGAACTTTTGTTTCTTTAGAAATTTCTGATCTTAATTTTTCAAGTTTTTCTAATTCTTCTTTTAATTTTAATTTTTCAAGAGTTTCTAGTTCATTATCAATTTCCCTAATCTCATCATACCAACGATATATTTTAGATCTCATTGACCAATTATATAAAGGAAAAAACCCCTTAAATAAAGGAAAAAGAAGTGTTAAAAGGGGAATAAGTAAGATTTTTAATCTATCAATATTTGAAGCAATCCAATATGGAAATATTTTTTCTAAAAATGTATCTCCATTTTCAAAATATCTTTGGGCTTCTTCACTTAAGTCTAATTGCATATTTAAACTGTTTGGAAATTGATCTTCTTTTGCAAAAAGTCCTTTTTTATTATGAACTTTAACAATTGTCTTTAAAAGTAATCTTGTAAGTTCTTCTGAAAAATCATTTCTTACAGCTAGATTCGCAGTAGTTGCAAGTAAGCTTATGTTTTCGTCGGGAAGGTTTCTATATAAATCAAGTGTTCCTTCATATAAAGTAAGTGCTTCTAAGAAAGCATATTTTCTACTATATGCACGTGCACGCTTAAAACTAAGGACATTTATTTTTGGATTTGCAAGTAATTCTTTTACAGTTTTTGACTTATGCGATGAGACAACAAACATAGCATCAATTTCATTATTTAAAAGTGCTTCTTTTGCCTGATTTGTCGAATAGTTTAGAATACTAGAATTTGTACTATCTATTCCATTGTCTTTTAAAATATCTTGTGCTAAATCTCTTGTACCACTTCCAACTTTTCCAATAGAAATCTTTTTACTTATAAATTGAATTATATAATCTACTGGGTAACCATCATTTTTATAAAATACCCATAATGGTTCATAGTAGATTGAAGCAAGTGATTTTGCATTTTTTGCTTCTTCATTTGTAATTGTGCCATTTTGTAAAAATGCTATATCTGCCTTATTTTCTTCAAGAAGTTTTATATTATCAATTGAACCTGCTGATGTTATAATATTTACTTTTACCTTATCTTTTTCAAGAAGTTTTTTATACTCTAGCGCTGTTTTATAGTAATTACCAGTTTTGGAACCTGTGGCAATAGTAATCTCTTTTTTAGGACTAGGCTGAATAAATTGTGCAGTAAAATAAAAAGCACCAACAGCTAAAAGAATAAAAGGAACGGTAACTGTAAAAAATCTGTATTTCATTAGTAAAACTTTCATAATTTAATAATAACATACTCTATTACAAATTTCATTATAAAATACTAAAAAGTAAACTTTTGATATAATTGCAAAAAAATAGAAGAAAGATTAAAATGATTGATGTAAGAGAACTACAAAAAGATTTTGAAAATATTGCAACAGCTTTAAAAAGAAAAGGTGTTGATGAAAGTACTTTAGATAATTTAAAAGCTTTAGCACAAGATACTAAGCTAAAAAGACAAGAGATGGAAGGTGTGACAGCTGAACAGAACAAATTATCAAAAGAGTTTGGAAGATACAAAAGAGAGGGACTTGATATTGCACCTTTACAAGCAAATATTAATGAACTTAAATCAAATAAGCAAGTATTAGAAGATGAGGTTAGAGTTCTAGAAGAAAAACTTACGTCTATTGCCCTTGGAGTTCCAAATCTTCCTGATGATTGTGTTCCCGATGGTGCTGATGAAGAAGAAAATGTAGTATTAGAAACTATTGGAGAAAAACCAGAGTTTTCTTTTGAGCCAAAAGAACATTGGGACTTAGGAGAACAAGATGGTTCTTTAGACTTCCCTCGAGGTGTTAAGTTGGCAAAATCTAGATTTGTAGCTATGAGAGGACAAGCTGCAAAAATGGAAAGAGCATTAATTAATTACATGTTGGATTTCAATTCTAAAAGAGGTTTTGAAGAGTGGTATGTTCCTTTTATGGCAAATACAAATACACTTCAAGGAACTGGACAACTACCAAAGTTTGAAGATGATTTATTTAAAATTGAAGGCGAAGATTTATATCTTATTCCTACTGCGGAAGTTGTGCTTACAAATCTTTATAATGACGAAATAATTGCTGCAGAAGAATTACCTTTATTATTAACATCGTATACTCCCTGTTTTAGAAAAGAAGCAGGAAGTGCAGGACGTGATACAAGAGGTTTAATTAGACAACATCAATTTGATAAAGTAGAAATGGTTGCTATTACAAAACCAGAACAATCACAAGAAGTATTTGAGAAAATGGTTACTTGTGCAAGTGAACTATTAACTTCACTTGGTCTTTCTCATCAGAAAGTACAATTATGTACTGGTGATTTAGGTTTTAGTGCAGCTACAACTATAGATTTAGAAGTTTGGTTACCAGGACAAAACAAATACAGAGAAATCTCTTCAATTTCAAATACTAAAGAGTTCCAATCAAGACGAGCAAAAATTAGATTTAAAGATGGAAAGAAAAATATTCTTACTCATACTTTAAATGGTTCATCTTTAGCAGTGGGTAGAACACTTGTGGCTATCATGGAAAATTACCAAAATGAAGATGGAACAGTTTCAATTCCAGATGTATTAAAAAAATATATGTAAAATAGGTTTTTCCTATTTTACTTTATACTAGCTTTTCGGGTTTTCCAAAATAGTATCCTTGCGAATAATCAATTCCCATTTCATTTAAAATATTATAAATATTTTCGTTTTCAACAAATTCTGCAACAGTTTTAATATTTTGTTTTTTTGCAAAAGTTACGATTGTTTCAACTAGATTTCTACTAAAAGTATCATTTTCAATATTTTTTATTAAACTTCCATCAATCTTCAAAATATCGGGATTGTAATCTAGCAGACGTTCGAAATTCGAGTACCCACTTCCAAAATCATCAATTGCAATTTTAACATTTCCAACTTTTTTTACATAAGTAATAAAATTTTTAACGCTTTGAAAATCTTTTATATCTTCATCTTCAAGTAATTCAAAAGTAACACGACCTTTATATTTTGGCATAGAGACAAGTTCTATAAGTTTTTCTCTTATTGATTCATTCTCTATATCTAAAACTGATATATTTATACTTACATTGTGTTTTATATGATCAAGTGCATTAAAAGAACTTTCAATTACACGTTGAGTAATTTTTGTATAATAGGTACCTTTTTTAGATACATCTAAAAAGAAATAGGGTGATATGATTTCCCCTTTTTCATTAATCAATCTCACTAAGGATTCATATTTAAAAATTTCTTTTGTTTTATTATCAATAATAGGTTGGAAATATGAGATAATATTGGCATTATCAAGTGCTTTTTTGACCATTTGAATTGTTTCAATATTATTTTGAGCATCTTTTTGTGCTTCATCTGTTAAATTATTTGCAAATACGAGACTTTTATTTCCATTTAATGCTTTTTCAATTCCATATTTTGCATTTTCATAACTATTATCTTTTCCATAACTATAGCTTACCGCAATTGAAATATCATATTCAATATGGTCTAGTTTTATAGTAGCTTCTTTTGCATTTTTTATTAGAATTAGAAACTGTTCTTGAATATCAATCTTATTTGCTATAATTCTTCCATAATCTTCACTTAATGCAAAACGCCCATTCCCTAGAGTATATATTCTCCCAAATATTTTTTTATTTGCAAAGAGACTTAATAATTTATCACCAAAAATATTTTCAATCTTTTCAACAGTTTGATGATCGTAGAAATTATCAAGAATATCAAAATTTTCTATTTGTATTAATGCAATGAAGGGAGTGCTATTTGTCTTTATACTTGTTATAAGCTGTTTTTTTTCACTCATTATTTCACTAATATCATCACGTAATGCCATGAATTCAATGATATTGTTATCTTGATCTAATAGTGGTTTAATTGTTGACTTCACATAGTAAGTACGCCCATTCTTTGCAAGATTTTTGATAACTCCTTGCCATGAATCTTTTTTAACTTTTATTGTATGCCACATTTTTTTAAATAGTTCTTTTGGGTTATCAGGATGTCTTACAATACTATGAGGCTTCCCTATAAGCTCTTCTTTTGTATATCCAGATATCCTGCAGAAGTTATCATTTACAAAAGTAATAACCCCCTCTATATTAGTTTTTGATATTATTGCACTTTTGTTAGTTATCTCTTGATATTGTTTTAATATTATAAGATTCTTTTCATTCTCTTTTATTATTAGTGATTGATTTACGACTTTTTGTATACTCTTTATTAGTTGATCTATTTGAATTGGTTTCATAATAAAACTATCAATTCCGGCAAGAATAGCTTTATATATTTGTGCATCTTCATTTTGTGCAGAGATTACAATTACTGGTATCATCGAATCAATTTTTTTTATTTCTTCAATAAGTTTTATTCCACTCATTTGTGGCATATTTATATCTGTAATAATTAGGTCAATTTTATTATTTTTAAATACTTCAATGGCATCTAATCCATTTTTAGCAACTTTTATATCTCGGAAAATAATACTTAATAATTTTAATACTTCTTCTCTTTCAATTTCTTCATCTTCAACATAAAGTACTCTTATATCCCTAGAAGTATCTATTAGAGAATTTAAATCTGACTTTGATAGCATTATAGACTCTTTAATTTTTAATAATAATAATTATATAAAAGCTTAACTAAAAGTTAGTATAAAAATAAATTATTTAAGTTTATTTGATAGAAAAATAAGATTTTTAAAGTAGAGGGAAAATATCTGTCTCTTATACACATCTCCGAGCCCACGAGACCAGAGAGGATCT